>CAZUXZ010000110.1:0-8652 GCA_964624055.1 uncultured Rhizobiaceae bacterium
CCATAGACGATGGACGTTGGGCTAAGAAAGTTGCAGGTGTCAGTCTTGAAGAATGGAAATCAGCCGCTTTAAATAAGGGCGTAGACCGCATCGCTTCAGGTATTGATAATGCACACGATAAACAAGTCCAGATGGCAGGGAGACTCTTGGCGGCTGTCGATCAATCGGCTTCAAAAGTTCGTGCAATGCCCAAGGGTACACTATCTGATTCAATCGCTCGTATGACTGCCTTCGTAACAGACATGAGCAAATTCAAGGGTCAAATTTAATAACGGAGGCTAACAAATGGCTTATACAACAATGGCATGGGCTGAATCTCACGATGCGGCAGCTGCTTGGACCAAAATGCTGGGCGTACCTGATACAAGTTTGACCGTATCGGGGGATCAGATTTTTTGCCCTTCACTTACCAACTTGATAGCATACGGCGGCGTATGCGAACAAACCATAGCATCACAAATGCGATTTACATCTCCTTCAATGCTCGAATTCGGGTTTGAAGAATATATCAGTAGCTTGGGATCTGGGCTAACTTTCGCCGCTTATCCACAGGTTACAGATAAAAGGCAAAATCCTGTTATCTTGACTGAACAGGAAGCGATTCAGGCCGAGGTTTATAATAATCCCGGATCTGCCGCGTATTCATACGCTTTTATGAGTGTATCGGATGGCCCTATAACTCCAATAACCGGATCTCCAATTAGAACTGTTAGATGTACAGCCGCCGCTTCTTTGAGTGCTGGCGCGTGGGTATCTTCGGCGTTGACTTTCCCTGTTAGCTTACGAGCTGGTAACTACCAGTGCGTCGGTGCAAGGGTTAATTCAACTAACGGCGTGGTCTGGAGGCTCTTGTTCCAAGGCTCACCGTGGCGTCCAGGCGGCGTTTGTGTTAACGACGAAGCTGATCAGGGTCTAGAATGGCAACGAGACGGTAACCTCGGTGTCTTGGGTGAATTTAACAGCTTCACAACTCCAACTATTGAAATACTCGGAGTTACTGACTCAGCCCAAGAAGTCTTCTTGGATCTTATATATTTAGGGTGATTTAAATGGTTACTCCCCAGATTATCGAAGCCCCAATAGTCAGGTCTGTTCATGAATTGATCGAGGCTAGGTTTGGTATAAATGTTGTATTTAAGATGACGGGCACGACTTCGGTCGGTACGTCTGATGTGCAACTGGTAGAAAATAATCCAGGGAGGACCAATCTCACCATTATAAATCTATCCAGTAATACGGTTTACTTAAAACCTCAGGGTACAGCTAGCTCCTCCTCTGGTATCCTTCTCACCGCCAGCGGAGGAGCTTTAACTATGAACTATAACGACGATTTAATACTACCGACGTTAGAATGGCACGCTATAGCCAGTAGTTCATCATCTAATGTATTCGTTATTGAAGCTACTATTCTGGGTGGGAGGCGCGGCGGATAAATGAATATTAGTAATCCTACATCGTTTAGCCCTCCTGATCTTACGTTAACAACGTCTAATAGTTCTGGGACTGCCGGAGCCTTACGCGCCGACGATTCTATACTGGTATACGATACAACCGTCCCGACAACTATAGCGAGTGCCGCATCAGCGGCTACAGGTTCAGCGGCAACGGCGGCTAGGCGTGATCATACTCACGGTATGTATACAGCAACGGCGGCGGCCACTCAAGCAGAAATGGAAACCGCCAGTTCAACTACAACTTACGCTTCACCAGGGCGAACGAAGTATCACCCTGGCGTTGCTAAGGTCTGGGTTAACTTTCAAGGGACAGGGACGGCGGCAATTCGTGAAAGTTACAACATGACATCTATTACTGATCTTGGTACCGGTAATTACACTGTCACCTTTGATGTTGACTTTGCATCTACAGGTTATGCCGCCGTATGTGGTAAAGAAGACGGTACAAATGAAGCACTAGGCTCGGGCCGTCTAGCTATACACGCTCAAGCGGTCGGGCTATGTGGCTGTTTGTCATATCGTGATGACGGTACGTCGGGGGTACCCGTTTCGGCTGACGCCGCTGATGTAATGATTGCTATATTCGGCGATCAATAGGAAAGGGCTTAATAATATGTCGAAAAATAAAAGGCATTGCCACCAGCTACCTGATGGCAGGTTAGCAATTACAACTATTGACTGCGAAGATAATGATAATACCGAGGTTGATAAGTGTCATAAGACCCAGTTTGAATTGGGCCGTGCATATTTAAATACGCCCTCTAATGTAGAGGGTTATACGACTATTACCGAGCTGGGGCTTAACTGGCGTAACCTTGTACATTTTATCGACTGGGTACGCTGGGGAGAACCATTACCGCTCACAGACTGTCATTGTATTGATGTTTCCGCAATACCTACTGATAGAAGTAAGCGCGATAAATGGGAGTTACAGGGACATAGTATCATTATTAGAGAATAATATAATTAGGGGTATATAATGGCCGCACCATTAACGAAAGAGCATTTAGATAATATTAACGAGGCATTAAAAGTAGGGAAAGACGTTAAAGCTATTATTGCCAGAGCTAAAACCGCTGGATTAGATGTTGATGATTTAGAGTCAGATCTTCTAGCGAACGAGAAAAAACTTCAGGGCATCAAGCAGGCTTTCTTTCCATCGGGTAGGGCGTAGCCTATAATTAGGTTATGGCGGTTACACTCTCACAAGCTGAAATCAATGACCTAGCAGAAGTCCTAGGGATAGGTGCTGTTCGCGAAAATGTCGAAGAAGGCGCTTTTTCCGCTGATGATGGGCGGGCAATATTAACTGCACGTGGTCATACTATTGAGCAAATCACCGGAGCAATACCTGATGATGAAGGCTACGGATTTATACCGGATGTAGTCGGAAGTATCGGTACTGCCACACAAGTAATCTCCTCAAGTGTTATCACACCACTACAAGACTATAACCAGCTTATCTCCGATATAAACGGGTTTGTTACTGACACCGTTCGCGACTCTATTGATAGCATTAACGCTGAAACTGAACGTACAGCCGTTGAAGCGTTAACCGATGCACTATCGGAAATTAGGCGATTAAATGATGTTATAGATAATCAGGCCAAACAGTACCAGGACCTTATAGAAAAGGCGATACAGGTTACCCGTGATGAAATGCTCAGGGCTGAGCAGAGTTCAGAGCAAACAATACTTGATCTAATAAGATCGGGAAGAGATACAGCACGGCGAGCTAATGAACAATTAGAATCTGACATCAGGGCCGTATCTCAGGAAGTATTGACTCAGGGTACGGTAATAATTGAAGAAGTTGAAGAAAACGTCAGGGGCGTTGCCACCGCTATAAGAGAGTCACTTCCAGAAGTCGCCGAAACAGTGATGAGCGGCGTTGAATCGGTCACCAGCGGATTTCCTGACTTAATCGGCGGTGTGGTTAACGGGTTACTTGAAGGATTCGGATTAGATAAGGTTACTTCCTTTTTCCAGATTATCGGAAATGCTATGGACTTCATTGAAAAGGAAAGAGGTACGTTAGGCGATATAACTATTCAAGAAGGATCATGGGACGTACCCAGAAGTAACGAAGATATCAATAATATATGGACGGCGGTTTTCCCAATAATCGGGCAGTTTGTACAGATCGACCACCCTGCCGAATTTGAGAGAATGAGACTCGATTCGTGGGCGTGGACTAGGCCGACCCCACTGGATCTAGGCTCAACCTTAGAATTCATTAGAAGGTTTCCAAACCGGAGGGTTGAAGTTAATGAGAACCTTGAAAGAGCTGGTTTAGACAATCTCAAGATTAACCAGCTAATGAGCATAATTCATAACCCCCTTACCCTTTATGAGAATATGCAACTCTGGCTAAGGGGTGAATTAACAGATGATGAATATTTAACCAATCTTCGGGCCCTGGCATTAAGTGATGAAGATATTGAATTAACCAAGAAATTAGCCTATCCGATACCGCCCATCGGGGATTTAATCCGGTTCGTTGTTCGTGATGTATATGATCCGCAGGTGGTCGAAGACGGTCAGCTTAAGGAAGGGTTTGAGACTTTCCCTGTAGAGACTGCCCGAAAGATCGGGTTAGCTGATGAATGGTCAGAAAAGTACTGGATGGCTCACTGGATGTTACCAAGCCTTGGTCAGGGCTTCGAAATGTTACACCGTGGGGAAATTAACGATCAGCAACTGGAAGCATTATTTAAGGCCGCAGATCTGGCACCAGGCTACTGGGAGCCAATGAAGGGGATAAGTTACCGTCCGCTAACGCGCGTAGACACAAGGCGGCTAAATCTATTTCTTCCTGACTTCGGGCCTGAAGAGGTTAAACGCTCATATCTGGATCAGGGATATAATGAAGAAAACGCCCAGCTAATGACCGATTTTACGATTGCTTATAACCAGAGGTCTAGAGAGTCAGCACCCGATAGGGATTTAACAAAGTCTGATATTATCGGTATGTATAATGACGGCGTGTTTACTTCAAGAATTGAAGCACAAAACTATTTGATGGCTATCGGGTATGACGAAACAGAATCAGAGTTCTTGTTAGATCGTGAAGATTTACAGAAAGAGAACAAAGAACGTAAAGACGCTATTGATGATGTTATAGCAATGGCCGTTGCAGGAGCATATTCACCGGAGGCCGCACTTGATGAATTAGGTCATCACGATCTAAGTCAGGCCGAAGAAAGAGAAGCAAGGATTAAACTAACAAGGGCTAAGAATGTTAGGACTAAAACACCTTCGAAATCAGACCTTGATAGCTGGCGCGAAATGGGGATTATTACTTCGACCCAGTATGAGGAGGAGCTTGGTATTCTTGGTTATCCTCAAAAGTATATTGCATTATATCTTGAAGCTATTGAGCTGGAAGAAGACGAGGAGATATTATCTAAAGAAGTCTCAGAGGCCGGAAAGAGAGAAAGCCGAAGAGTTACGAAGGGACAACTGGATTCGTTATACCTTGGGCAAATAATATTAGAGGATGAATACGTATCAGGACTTCAAGCCTTAAACTATCGAGATTCAGATATTGCTAATTTCTTAATAGAGGTAAATCTTAAGCTGGATGAGCAACTACAGGAAGAACAAGACCGAATAGCGAGAGGCGAAGAAGCTCCCAGAAGAGAACGTCTGCCGTCACGTGTAATATTAGGCAAGATGTACTTAAAAGGTTTAATTGATATCGCCGCTTATCGGGACGGGTTAACAAAGCTAGGGTTTAATCAGGATAATATCGATTTACTGGTATCTTTAATATCGGAGAAAGCCGCTAATGCCGCTGAGTAGACAAGAATTAATATCCAAGTTAAGTAATCTGGTGGAGAAGGAATCAAAGATGCTCGCTTCTACTCCACCGCCATTAACCGATACCCTTGATATTGAGTTATCTATAGAAGATAACGGAGAGGCTCAACTTTACCAGAATCTTGAACTACCCCCTTCGAATATTTCCGGTTCAATCTCTTTTCCACCTGGCTGATATGAATATTATCAAGATCGTTATCCCGTAACATACCCATAATACCCCTGAACTTAACCTGCCTGAAAACTCCCGGACTTACTTCGATTGCATCTTTCCTTATACCCTTGGCTTTACGTTTACCGTCTATAACGTAATCTTTAAGGCCGTTGATATGGAAATCATCACTTTCCCATTCGAGCTTTAAGGCTCCAAGTTTATAGGGATCGATCAGGTGTTTAAGGTTTTCATGTCCTTCAGAATTAACCATTAACGAATCGGTGTCGCAGTAGAATACATTTTCACGTCCGGCCGTCTGGATCAACGTCCATAGATAAATTCTTGCGTAGCTGGTGACCTGAGCGGCTATTGCTGGAAAAGAATCTCGGCTCTCTGTTTCTTCAATCATCTTCTCTTCGATGCCGTCAAAACGCCTCATCTTTATTAGCTGGCCGTTGTGTGATTCTACCCAGAAGTCACAATCTATATATTCGCTATCGCCGACTCTTTCCCAGACTTCGCCGCGCTGACTAAATTTACCGTAAAGGTTATTTAAAAACATCTTACCTAGCCAGTTTGTAACTTCATCTCCTTCCTTAATTGCCTTCTGTCTTATATTCCAGAAATGATCCACGTAATCGGAGAATATATCTTCATCGTCATTTATATATAATTTTCTAACCTTATCTATATGACCGTGAGCGTTAGCATATCTAAGCTCCGGAGTCATCATGTGAGTTGTGAACTTACCCACGGGAAATACCGTATGACTGTCTGTTTTAAGGGGATAAACGGGATCGGAAGTGTTAATATCTACCTCGGCAAGTAAAGAACAATCGCCCTGGTTAATGTAATAATCAAGGGCGTTAAGCCGTGGAAATTTTCTAGTTCCTACCAGTTTTACGGGATATCTGTTACCCTTCATAACCGATGGATACATACTGTTAATATCAAGACAGTATACCGTCTCAGGGATCTGCCCTAACATGAAAGCTTCAGTTCTCCCCCCTGATAATGCTCTTCTAGACGACTCTAACGAATCCTCAATAGAGTCGATATAGATCGATCTCTTCATAAATCTATGCTTATATGCCTGCATGGTCTGACTCGCTAGAGTCAGGGTAAAGTTACCCAGATCCTGAGCTTCTAGCATTGCCCACCACGCCTTAAGAGCTTCAGTTAATACTTCCACGTCTCGTTTACAGTAGATGTCCCATTCTTCGCCTTCGGGTTCTCCTTCGGGCATATTCAGCTTGGGGTAGCCTACATAATCGCCGACAGCGGCAAGGGACATTCTAAACAGGTTAAAAGAATCGACCAGGCATATTGTCTGGCCGTTCTTCCTGTAAGTAATCGCAAATACCGAGGGGCTGATTATTCTTTTGGTAACCGTCCAATTGTTAGTGCGAAAGAACTGGAAGCCCTTAAGAACGGCGAAATCAAACGATGCGTTATGAGCAAAGATATACACTTTTCGCCCCTTCTTACAACGGCGAAGTACAGAATTCCAAAAGGTGTCAGAATCCGTAAACTTCTCGTAATCTGGTTGGCTCCACGCTCCGTCTCGTAATCGACGGAAGTAACAATAGTAACCAAAAGAGAGGTCAGCTTGCACAGTGTTTTTATCACTTGTCTCAACACTCCTTGTCTCAGTATCAAAAACTATAACATGATGTGGTAAGGCGTTTCCCTTAACCTTCTTCAATATATGTGGTGCTCGCATAATATCCTACCCCTAGAATAATTATTTAGTTTAGTATTGGTCGGCGGTAAATAGCCGTTTGAAGCGTGTTAACAATAGTAACATCGTATTGATCGTTATCCGGCTGCTCTTCCAAGTATCTCTGCATCTCCGATTGCCCCAGCTCCCTGATCTCGTCGGCTGAGAGGTTGTCACCATACCAGACTGTTATAGCTTTTCTGGAAGATACCCCCGTCTTATTATTTACAACATCCATTTCAACCACTGACTTAAAGTTATCATCCATACGACCCCAGAAAACTGGTATGCCGTCCACCCTTGGACGGGCATTAAGAGGTAAATTACGGTAATTTTGCTGGCGGTTCATTTCATCGCGAAGATAATTGACCGCCCTTCCCAGATCCTGATTGCGAAGTCCTGTACCCTGTCTTGCCCTGATAGTATCCTGAATCTGGGCATTAGTCTGACCAGCCCTGATACCTTGCTGAATTGTGACGGCGTTACTTCTAACCCTGGCACGCCGCATAACAGCGGCAACATAAGGAGGTAAGAATTGCCCGATAATAAATTGCTGAACCATTTAGGCAACACCTCCTTTTATATTTCTACATCGTTAGTTATGCTCTGTAAAAGTTCTTGCCCCATCATCGCGATATTAATCGGGGATAAATCTTCTATCCCCATCTGGGTTAACATTAATTCGGCTAATGTGTTGGAGTAATAACGAAGCATTCCCTGCCGCCACTTACCACCCAATGTTGGCTCTAAATCATAGATCTTGGCTATGGTATTAATCAGGGTCTGTCTCGCTTTCTCTTCTTGTTCTTGTTTCTCGCTACCCATAATCGTCTTTTATCCTCCTTAGTATCGTCTTTCATAAACTCATGCCATAAACGAAGATCAACGCCGTAAGTGTGGGGCTTACGGCGTTGTCTTCTGCGTGGAGGGTAAGGCATGGGCGCTAAGGAGAATCAGGCAAAGGTTCAGATTCTGAAGGTTTAGCAAAAAATGCTTCAAGCTCTTCAGATGAAGGTATTTCAGGTAATGCAGAATGCTCACCTGCTATAGCATCTATATTTATCATTACTTCAAACTGGCGTTCGCTCATACCGCCGCTTATCGACTCTAACCCTAAATTAGTAACCCTAACAACGCTTCCAAGCGGTATAATCTCCATAGCCTTGTCGAGCTGGTTACGCCCGACTAGCTTCTCAAATCCTCTCTCAGATCGAAGGAGATATACCCAGAATTTCTGCTCATGATCGCCTTCAATAGAGACTTTACCGTGATATATGCCTTCTATGGGTGTTCGATCTTCTTCGCCCCAGTTATGACTGTAAGGCACTGCATTAAACCATTTCTTTTCCTCTGACATTTCCTACCCCTTTTATAATAAATTTGGCCGCCCACAACGGCCCACTAATGATTATAAGCGATATGCAAGCATTCTTTCAATTACTATATGTTGTATTAGTAATTAATTTACATACCCGACTATAAGAGTTGCCATCTTGTACATT
>CAZUXZ010000111.1:0-5527 GCA_964624055.1 uncultured Rhizobiaceae bacterium
TCAATCATTAGGTGAGCTCGGCGTCGATGATTTTGCCCGTGGTGGAGTAGAGAATTTACCTGGTGTCATCACTGGTAAATCAAAGGCAACAATCGTAAAGGCTGTTCGTGAGTTAAAACCTAAGGCCCTTGATAAAATCAAAGAGCCGCAGTCACTAGAGCAAAATAAGTGACCCCAAAAGTTAGCCCGATTTTTGTTCCACTTTTATCCTCTTTTTTCCAATATTTTTCGTTTTCGACTTGGGGTAGAAGGTAAAAAAGCCCAGAAAACTGCGGTCGGGTTGTAGCGCAGCCTGGTAGTGCAAGAGTATATCCGCGAGATATTAATTACTGGCAAACGAATAAATGACGGAAAACCTCATTTCTTGTAAAAGCTTGACGTGAGGTTAACTTAAATCAATTGACTGTAACGGGAGTTTTTATTTCCCGTTTTGTTCCCAAATTGTTTCCCGATCACTTTGATCATTTCCAACGCAAGAGGTCTGCTGCCTTTCCAAGATTGGTGAACGGCTTTATACAGCTGGTAGGATTTTTGCGTTGGGGTTTTACCATACAAACACGGTTATTGAAACGTCGTGATGAGGGTTGGCTATGCTTAAAAGGGGATGATGGAAATATATACTCTCAACTCAACCATCATATAATAGTTGAAGCAGTCGAAAAATTTAATTCAATAATTTTATTTTATTAAAAATTTCTTCGGCAATTAAAATAGAAGCCCTTGGAGTATAATGAATCCCATCAAAAACATATAATTCGTTATTTTTGAAATTAGTCATAACGTCTCTAAAAATTTTATTATGATCGACAACTATAGTCGGATCTTTGTCAAAGAGATTACTAAGGTTATAAAAATTTCCTATTTTTGTATTCAGTTTATGGTAGATGGCTGCTAATTTTTTAAGAGAAAATTCTAAATCTAACCTTAAATTTTCACCGAGGATGTCTCCCCTCATATACCAATGGACAAGGACATAAGAAAGGTCAGGGACATCAAATTTAACACTCTTTGATCTATTTCTTTTGGCGATTGGCTGTAAAAAATCAAGGCTATGCGTCACGATTCCTTGGGATAATTTCCGTCGAATATAAAGTCTATACTCAATACTATTAAATATTATTTCTTTTTCGGATTGGGATATTTCTAAAGCTTTCACGTCGGAAAAATTCGACAGACTTTTTTGAATTAATTGTCCGGATTTTATTAAATTCTTTTTTTGAATATTTTTTAATAGTTCATTTAAACTTTGGGAATGTGCAACTTTAGGGTGGTTCACAATTTCTCGTGGAACAAAAGCTCCCAAGCTTTGGGGTACCGCATAATATAAATTGTAAAACCGAACGAAGTTGTATCCGTTATTAGGAAATAATAATTTAAAAATACTTCTGTTCGATTTCATTACTTCTGACGGATGTATAAGGCCATAAAATGTTGGCAAAAATATTTTGAAAACGTCAAAAACCCTAGCTATTTTTTTGTTTTTTGCCCTAAAACGTTGAAAAGAATTAGAAAAAGTTTGGCTGTGCTGTGATTTGTATCTGGCGATTTGCTGTGTAGCTGAATAACGATGATCCCAGTAGATTTCTCCCCTTCGTTTAAGGTTAAGAGCCGCTGCTGAATAGGCGATGTCGGTAACCCCATCAAGGCTAATGGCAGAAAATATTGTTTTTCCTCTTTTATAAAATTCATTGAAAACCCAGTTCTTAATAAGCTCTGTTTCATGAAAAAGCCCGTAGCTATTATGAGCAAAGTTGAGAACCACGTATTTTTCTGGGTGGTATTCTTGAAGTAGTCTAGATAAAGGGTTGGGCCAATTAGAATTTTGGCTACTAGCTGAGGTAGAGGACCCAAGACATAGGATTATTCTTTTACCCTTGGAGTGCGCAAACAAGGAATCCCAAAACCCTTTTTCTTTTTGGTAATTTTTATTTTTTTTAAACCTAATAAATTTTTGAAGTCCATTTTCCCATTTATAGTAACCGAGCATAGATAGATTAGAATTGCCGATAATATTATCAAAAACCAAATTATTTAATCCTGTTGGTTTTCGGTCGTAGCTGTAGAGTTTTACTTTGGTAGTGCTGTCTAAGAGAAATGTAGCGGGAAAATTGTTTACTAAGATTTGCCAACGTTCATCTACCTTCTCACTATCCTTATAGAGAATTACCGCATAGCTTCCTAACTCTAAAAAAGTTAATAAGGCTATAAAACCGAAAGTAAATATACAGAAGGATTTAAAAAACTTTTTCAACGTAATATCCAGACTTATATTAGAATAAATTGTAGATATGAACTAAATTTTCGTTTGAAATAAATATGGAAGTTACCAAAATTAACAAAAAAGCTGTAATAGCGGGAATTAGTATTATCTTAAGAAAATTTTTCATTTTAATCTAACGTTATGTAGCTTTCATGTTTAATTGTCGTTAGTGTTTGTCGATCTAAGTTCTCTGCTTGAAACCTGGCCTTGCTTTCAAAATTGGGCTTTCAAATCCATAATGAAAAATGATCGCAAAAACATGCAAAGTACAAATATAAAAGGCCCAAGACTGTTCAATGTTTAAATTCTTAATAATGGCGATGATTATTATATGAAATAAATAAATTGGATAAGAAAGTTTTGCTAGAAAAAAGAAGAACTTGGCAAATGTTTTATTGCTGAATTTAGATATCCTTGAAACTACAATTAATAAAAAAGAAAAAAATAGGCCGCAAGAAATGAAAAAGAAATTCTGAGAAAGTTGAGAAGTTTGCAAACTTTGATAAAAAATAACGTTACAAAGGAAGAAACCCAGTCCAAAAAATAAATAAAAAAATGTTTTCGGCTGTGACAGTAAATCTTTAATGCAATATGCAATATAGCCATAAATTATTGCATCAAAACGAAAAATTACAGACCTTCTAACATCTGAACCCCAGTTTTCTATGGAACCAAAATTTAATCTTAAAATTAAACAAAGAATAATAATTCCTATGGAAACAAATAAATTTAGATTTTTAACTTTTTTAAATTTATAAAAAATAAATAGGGTGATTGGAAAAAGTACATAGAACCATTCTTCAATAGAAAGGCTCCAGCCAACAGGAAAGAAAGGCCATGCAGGTGTGTCTGCTATAAAATTTTGCAAATAAAAGACATGCAGAAAAACATTTTTATATCCACCTCCTCCAAATATTAGCATTGCGATAATTAGTGCTATTAAATAAGGAGGAATGGTCCTCAACCATCTTCGTATTAAAAAGATTTTTAAATCTGAGAATTTAAAGCCGTTTTTGATAATTAGATTTATTTGTCTGGCTAATACAAATCCAGATAAAACAAAAAATATTTCAACAGAAGTTGCTACAATAAATTCGTTTAAAAAATTTTCTGATAAAGCAAGTTTATAATGAAAAATAGCAACGGTTATTGCAGCCACGTATCTTATTAGATCTAAGTATACAAAATGATTCGTTGGCGGCATTTGATGCTTTGTAAAATGGTTTAATAATTATAGTATTTTTTAAAAACAAAGTAATACTAAGTGGCGTATTTGTAACGTCCTATAGTTGGATTCACACCGAAATAAAAATCACCCTAGAGATATAAAGTCTTCCAAGTCCTAGTTGAAATCAATACTTGGCAAAAAACAAAAACGCCAGTGAGCCAGATTGGCTCCCACCTTTTTTAAAACGACATCCAATAGAACAAAATAAGTACCTAAAAAAATTAGTGCGACTTTTAGTGCAGCTTTTGTTCCGCTTTTATCCGCTTTTTTACGTTATTTTCCGTTTTGACTTGACGGGCTAGTTAAAAAAGCCCAGAAAACTGCGGTCGGGGTGTAGCGCAGCCTGGTAGCGCATCTGCTTTGGGAGCAGAGGGTCGGGAGTTCGAATCTCTCCACCCCGACCAATTTTTCAATAACTAGGCTGGTATTGGAATTATTCAATTTCGAAAGGGGCGGGACTTTCGTTATCGTATTGCCTCAGTTGATCCGGTATCTCCAGTTTTTTTATTGGCGACATTATTCCCGTATAACAGTTTGAAGAGTTTCTAGGGTAAGGAGGACCTTAATTTCCTGTTATTTTTCTTCCTCTGGATCAAAGATAGGATCGAGAACAAGAACTAACCTTTTCTCGTTAGTTCCTGCGATCGGAGGGGAACGATGCAGAAGATTAGAATGTGACTGCCCTGGCCACAGCGTCCCGCTTAACAGCATGGGGTCACCCGTGGGAACAGTATAAATGCTCTCGGGTTCTTCTCCCCTGAACGAGACCCCGTACTGGGTGCCCGTGCCTCGATAAGTACAGATAAGCCGGGCAAGAATACGGTCAATATGAAACTTTTTGCATGCATTGGTTGTTACCCGATCAATTCGTAGTCTTACGAACGGGGCATCCATCAAGCCAGAAAAAAAATGGGTGACTTGGGTGATATCTTCTATGAGGTACTTGCGGTGCGTTCCATCAGGCGTACCGGCTTCATCAAACAATGTGTTTAAGGTTGAATGCACGTTGCACGGCTCAAGTATTAGCCTCGCTGAGGGTAGGTCATCGAAATTTAGGTTTTCAATCCATTCACGAAATTCTGGCACAATTGATCGTTGCCAAATTAAAGCGGGAACTTTTGACGTTGCGAAGGTTTTAAGGGATTCGAGTGTTTGGACAGTCCCTACCTTATCTAGAATATCTTTAGAGAGATCTTGAACTAAATTCATGCTGCTTCTTCAGCTGCGCGCCAGGGGGGGAAGGGGTCTGGCAAATCTGGCAAAGTATCTGGAGATTGGGCGATGTCTTTGGGGATGAGCGCAGAGTCAAGTTTGGCCTTTATCTTAGGCCAGTCAATTTCTGAACCGATAAAAACAAGTTCCTGCCGACGGTCACCCCAGGGCTCGTGCCAATACCTCTTAATATAGTTTTGAATAGCTTCTTCCTGAGGCCATTCATTCTCTGGAACAGAAGCCCACCACGTCCCGATTGGTTTGATTGAGGACAGTGCTCCAGCCAATGAAAACTCGGCTACAAACCCTGGACGCGTGGATATCCAAAAATGTCCCTTAGCCCGTATTACGCCGGGCAATTCACCGTTCAACAGCGCCATAATTTTCTCTGGTTCAAAAGGTCTTTGCTCTCGGTAAACGAAAGACCCAATACCGTATTCCTCAGTCTCTGGTGTATGACTCTCAAAACCATAAAGTTCTTTCGCCCACATTGGATGTTCATGTGCTTTTTCAAAATTGAATAGCCCTGTGTTGAGAATGGCATTGGCCGGCACATTGGAATGGTTCGTCTCAATAATACGAGCATCCGCGTTTAGGCTCCGGATAATTAAGCGGGCAGCGTTTAATTGACCAGGTTCCGCATCGGCAATTTTGTTTAGTATTACCACGTCCGCAAACTCTATTTGCTCAACAAGTAAATTTACTATAGTTCGATCATCCTCATCTCCCAACGCCTCGCCTCTGTCTCGCAGGAAGTCATGGCTGGAATAATCTTGTAACAAGTTCACCGCATCGACCACTGTAACCATGGTATCCAGGCGAGACAC
>CAZUXZ010000112.1:0-22442 GCA_964624055.1 uncultured Rhizobiaceae bacterium
CCATATGCCGATCGCCATCGACAAACATGGGAACCTGCGTTACGGCTTGCTCCGAACAGTTGTCGGATCTCCCTTCGCCGAACAATAATTCATTTGTCTGACCGCTTGCCCCAACGGCCTCTACTGAAACAGCCTCAATTACCAGGTCTCGATCCGGCGCGATATAGCCATAACGTTGATGATGTGCCTCCTCGAAACGCTTGATCATGACAGCGCTGTTTTGGTCTGGGTCGATCAATAACGGGTTGTCCGTGCCCGCATAACGTAGGTGAGCCTTACGAATCATTGAAATTCGTTCATCGGGAACGTCTTGGGCCAACAAATCATCACGAGCCTGGTCAGCCAACAAACCGAAGGCCTGGTCAAGAGTTTCCCAGACATTCGCGCCCATCATCTCGTCTAGTTGTCGCTCCCGGATGGATCGTACATCCGCCAATCCCATACCGTAGGCAGACAAGACGCCGGCAAATGGATGTAGCAAGATGGTGTTCATGCTGAGACGATCAGCCACCAAGCATGCGTGTTGGCCGCCAGCACCGCCGAAGGAATTCAACGTGTAGGCAGTGATATCATAGCCCCGCTCGACGGAAATTTTCTTGATTGCGTTAGCCATATTTTCGATAGCGATACGCAAAAACCCCTCGGCTATTACTTCCGGAGATTGCTGCGGCGCCCCAGTCGCTTCCGAAATTTTCCGGGCCAGGGCCTCAAATTTTTCTTGTACAATTTTAGCATCCATGGACTGTTTGCCATTCGGTCCAAAAACAGCTGGGAAATGGCTGGGATGCAGTTTACCCAACATGACGTTGCAATCCGTGACAGTCAAAGGACCGCCTCTGCGATAGCTGGCCGGGCCGGGGTCAGCTCCGGCGCTATCCGGACCAACGCGATATCGCGAACCATCAAAATGCAAAATTGAACCGCCGCCAGCTGCAACAGTATGGATGTGCATCATCGGTGCACGTAAACGCACGCCAGCAACCATGGTTTCAAAACTGCGCTCATACTCTCCATCAAAGTGAGAAACATCCGTGGATGTGCCGCCCATATCAAAGCCTATAACCTTGTCGAAACCGGCGCTTAAAGCCGTTTGCGCCATACCAACAACGCCCCCGGCTGGACCCGACAAAATTGCGTCCTTGCCCTGAAAACGATGAGCATCTGACAGGCCCCCATTGGACTGCATGAACATTAACCTCGGGCCACCATACCCCTCGGTGTCCAGTTCCTCAGCGACACGGTCAACATAACGTCGGAGGATTGGGGATAAATAGGCATCAACCACAGTGGTATCCCCTCGGCTGATCAATTTCATCATTGGGGCAACATGGTTGGATAAGGAAATCTGCGAAAAGCCAATATCTCGGGCGATGGCGGCTACCCGGTCTTCATGGTCGGTGTAGCGATAGCCATGCATGAAGACGATCGCAATGGCTCGGATTCCATCATCGTAGGCAGCTTGCAATTCAAGCCTTGCCGCCGTCTCATCGAGTGCTTGCACGACGTTGCCGTGGGCGCTCATCCGCTCAGGAATTGCGACGACTTTATCGTAAAGAAGTTCTGGTAGAACTATATGCAGAGCGAAAAGTTCGGGTCGAGTTTGGTACCCGATACGCAAGGCATCGACAAATCCTTCGGTAATAGCCAACAGGGTTCGATCACCCTTACGCTCGAGCAAGGCGTTGGTAGCAACGGTCGTGCCCATTTTGACAATATCAATGGAGTCCGCAGGAATAGACTGGCCTGGCGCCAAGCCCATTAAGTCACGGATGCCTTGCACAGCTGCATCAGAATAGCGTTCTGGATTTTCCGAAAGTAGCTTGTGCGAAATGATGCGGCCACCTGGTTGCCGTGCGACCAGATCCGTAAACGTGCCGCCCCGATCGACCCAGAACTGCCATCCGTTACTTTTGTATTTTTCTAAGATATTGTTTTTATTATGTTTTATCATGATATCTCAACTTCAAAATGTTGCATTATTGTTGCATCGTGGGGCGTTATGTATCGTGAATCTGCCTGTCGAAATCGCTGATGATCAGGTCAGTGATATGATTGATAACAGCGCGAGCATCGCTTATCGCTGCGTAAGCCCTCTTGAATTTTTCCACAGCGGCCTCGCCATGGTGCTTGAGCTTGTTCACTGATCTCATAACGTGGAGGCCGGAAAGGTACCCGGTTTATTTCAGTGTGGTGGGCCTGGCAGGACTCGAGCCTGCAACCAGACCGTTATGAGCGGCCGGCTCTAACCAGTTGAGCTACAGGCCCGCCTAGAAGATGCGCATTCGCTGCGGCGAGTGCAAGTCTCCTGTACCGTATATTTTGGATAAATTTAGACCTTAGACGAAAGTCCATACATATCGAAAGATTCGACGGCAGAAAAGTTGGAGACAAGTTCTCGGGGCATAGCGCCGGTAGTGTGATCACCTTTGGCGCTCACGCAATCTGCGGTCTACCGCAAAGCGATTCGCAAAACGAGACGCGGAGGATTCGCTAGGGCAAAAAAGTGACGTCCTGATATGCAGCCTCGGCATAGGTCTTGAGAAGCGCAAGCCAATTCAGCATGCTAAGCTCATGCAATATTCAATTTTTCTCTACCTGATTGCCGCTCTCACGCTCCCGGCCACGTTGGCCATGGCCGAGGGCGATGCCTCGGCGGGACGAACGGTGTTCAAGGAGTGCCGTAACTGTCATTCGGTAAAAAAGGACAAACACGGCACCTTCGGCCCCAATCTCTATAAAGTCGTTGGAAGCAGAGCAGGCAGCGCAGCGAAGTATGATTATTCGCCGGTGCTAAAAAACTCCGACATCATTTGGACTACCGAGCAGCTTGACCTCTGGCTTGCCGATCCACAGACTTTCCTGCCCAATTCGGAAATGGAATACGTTCTGGAAAGCGCCCAGGACCGCGCCGACGTTATCGCTTATCTCATCGCTGCAGGCAAACGCTAACCTTTCGAACGTACGATCGGCGCCGCCGCGCCAACCAGCCATTCTGCCACGCTGGGCCAGGGTTTGAGCAACGGCCCGAGGCGCTCTAGAACCATAGCATGATAGGCGTCGAGCCAATCCAATTCCTCACCGGTCATGAGCGCAGCCTCGACCAAAGCCAGATCGATCGGCGCGAGCGTCAAGGTTTCAAAGGCAAGAATCGGACGTTCCGCATCTTTCAGATCAGGCGCGTCAATAACAGCTACGAGATTCTCAATGCGGATTCCGTATCCGCCGGTTTTATAGTAGCCGGGCTCGTTGGAGACAATCATGCCAGGCTCTAACGCGGCACGGCTAGGATGCTTGGAAATCCGATGTGGCCCCTCATGCACGTTGAGATACGCACCAACGCCATGGCCGGTACCGTGGTCGTAATCGAGCCCGCCCTGCCACAGAAATTGCCGCGCCAGTACATCAAGTTGCGTGCCGGTGGTACCTTTTGGAAAACGAGCTTTAGCGAGGGCGATATGGCCCTTTAGGACTCGAGTAAAACGATCACGATGCTCTGCCGTAGGCGAGCCAATGGCTATAGTGCGCGTAACATCTGTAGTGCCGTCAAGATACTGGCCACCAGAATCGACCAGATATAGCGTGCCACACTCCAGCGCTCGGTTAGTCTCCGGCGTCACGCGGTAATGAACGATGGCGCCGTTAGATCCGGCGCCGGAAATGGTGTCAAAGCTTGGTCCCCGGTAATGCTCGCCGCCGACGCGGAACGAAGAGAGCTTGGCTGCCGCATCGAACTCCGTGACATCTTCCGAGCCGTCCAGGCCGGAGAGCCAGCACAGAAAACGGGTGAGTGCCAAACCGTCGCGGAGATGAGCGGCGCGAATCCCGTTCAGCTCGATCGGGTTCTTACGAGCTTTTCGCTCAACACAGGGGTCCGCCCCTTTTACTATCTTTGCACCGGCTTCGGTCAGGCGGCTCACCGTCCAATCAGGTGCGCTTGCCGTATCGAGAAGCACAGCTGAACCCTCTTTGCCGAGATCATCAAGGGCAGCGCCGAGTTTTTCCGGCGACCGGCAGGTCACATCATTGCCGAGATGGTCGACAAGTTCCGCAACCCCCTTACGCGGATCGACGAACCATTGCGCCCGGCCATCGGCTTCGAGCAATAGGAAGGAATGGGGCAAGGGCGTACATTCCACATCTGCACCACGCACATTGAGCAACCAGGCGATCGAATCAGGAGCGCTCAGAAAGGCTGCTGCTGCGCCGACTGCCTTCACCTGCTTGGCCGTATCTCGTCTTTTCTCTGCAGAGGCACACCCGGTATGGCAAATGTCCAGGGGCTGAACGGGTGCTATAGGAAGCGGTGGCTGATCGCGCCACACTGCGTCCAACGGATTGCCGGCGCAAGGTAGGAGTTCGGCCTGAGCGCGAGCGCACGCCTTTGCCATCCGGCGACGCTGATCGGTGCTGTGCAGCCAAGGATCGAAGCCGAACTTCACTCCGGCGGAGAGATTAGTTTCGAGCCAAGCTTCGGGTGTCGATTCGGTGATGTGATGGCGCTCGTAAAGGATCCCATCGGTCTCTTGTTCGATCTGCAGGGTGTACCGGCCATCAGTAAACAGTGCAGCCGTCTCGGCGAGGATCAAGGCAATCCCGGCCGAGCCGGTAAAGCCGGTCAGCCAGGCAAGGCGGCGCGAGTGCCGGGCGACATATTCCCCCTGATGTTCGTCGGCGAGCGGCACAACGAAGCCATCGAGGTTGCGGCGCGTCAGTTCGGCGCGGAGGGCGGCGAGGCGGGTGGCGGATTCCGCGCGCTGGCCCACACCATCATCCGCCGAGGCAAAAAGCTCATAGAGCGCTACGAGCTGATCGCGCAGCGCACCATCCACGCTGGATGCGACTAGTTGCAGCCATTCGTTGTCGTCAAGCAGCCGGGGCGCAGCAGCAATCCCCGCCATGAGCGATTTGATCTCGCTCAATGGCGACGCAATACCTGCCGCGCGCAACAGCTCGGCGAGCCGTTCGTCCCCGTCATAGATGAGAGAATTATCGCTCATAGGCTCTGTTGTGCTGTGAAGCCGTCACCAGGTCAACAACAAGCTTGACCATTCGTCGATTTGAATCCGATCGGCGAGGTCTAGGCCAGCGCGAGCATAGCTCTCTGTCACCGCCGCCTCTTGACTGGCGAGTAGACCAGAAACAATGGCAATGCCGTTCCTGGCCAGATGGTACGCCAATTCGGGCGCTAAACGTTGCAGCGGATCTGCGAGGATATTGGCGCAGATGAGATCATAGGGTGCTCCGGCGCTGACTTCCAGCGCGGCGAAGCCGTCGCTCGCCACGCAGCAGACCCGTTCGGCGACGCCGTTCACCTCAGCTGCCTTTACCGCCGTCGCGACCGCCACTGGATCGATATCGGCAGCCAGCACGTTAGCCAGACCCATACCGCCGCCACCCCAGCATTTGGCGATAGCTATGGCGAGAATGCCAGAACCGGTGCCGAGATCAAGAGCGCTAGAGATGCGATGTCGATTGGCTAAGCGGTCGACGGCAAGTAAGCAGCCCAGGGTCGAGCCGTGGCGGCCTGAGCCGAAGGCACCCCCGGCATTAACGCAAAGCGCGACGCGGCCCGGCGGTGGGCAGAGATGGTCGCCATGCACGACGAAGCGTCCTGCAAAGAGGAGTGGAAATTCCCGCGCGTTCTGCACCGCCCAATCGGTTTCAGGTACCGCCTCGATGGCGATTTCCGGTAGCTCTATACCAAGACCGGACAGTGCCTCCATCACCAATGCGGCCAATACGCCGCCTTGCGCCGCATCAGCGCAGTAGGCAGTGAGCCGCCAAGGTTCTTCGGAAGTGTCGGAGGTGTCGTCGCCCAGTTCTAGGGAATGTGTAGTAACGGCGGCGGCATGCTTTTCGAGAACTTTCGCCACGTCATCTAGCGTGGAGCGCACCAGGGTCAGCGCGATACGCCAAGCGGCTGAATTGTCAGGCCGGTTGGACAAATCGGTCGATGACCTTTTTGTCGCCGGCTTTCTCGAAAGCAATACTTAGCTTGCTGCCTTCGACTGCGCGGATACGCCCGTAACCGAATTTTTGATGAAAGACCCGCGTGCCCACGGTGAGGCTGCCGTCTTCTGGTTCTTTCTGCCAAGTCTCCATATCGAAATTCTGCGCGGACGTACGCGAGCGACGGCGCGAGAAACCAGCGGGAGTTGGCTGTACCTCGGGGAAACCGTCGCGATTGCGCGTCTCACTATGATCCGCCGGCAATTCATCGATAAAGCGCGACGGCAGTGCGCTGATCCATTGATTATGCACATGTCGGTTGGTGGCGCTCAGTATATGCGCTCGCTTTCGTGCTCGGGTGAGGCCTACATAGGCAAGGCGGCGCTCCTCCTCGAGGCCCTCGGCGCCCGATTCGTCAAGGGCAAGCTGATGCGGAAAAAGGCCCTCTTCCCAGCCTGGCAGGAAGACGTTGTCGAATTCGAGCCCCTTGGCGCCATGCAAGGTCATGAGGCTGGCCATCTCCTCGCCCCGACCTTCCTCGCGGTCCATCACCAGACTAACATGCTCTAGGAACTCGCCGAGGGTTTCAAACTCCTCTAGTGCACCGGTCAACTCCTCAAGATTTTCGAGGCGGCCCGGAGCCTGTGGAGTCTTGTCCTTCTTCCACATCTCAACATAGCCGGATTCGGTAAGGAGAGTGTCGAGCACCTCCCAATGGGGCGCTTCCTCAACCAATGCGCGCCAGGCAGCGAACTGTTTGAGTAGAACGGCCAGGGCGCCGCGCGGCTTTGGCTTAAGCTCGTCGGTTTCAATCAGCATATCCGCCGCAGCATTGAGCGAACACTCAGACGCTCGGGCAAGACGGTGGATAAGCTGCAACGTAGCGTCGCCGAGGCCGCGTCGAGGAGTGTTAACGATCCGCTCGAAAGCAAGATCGTCGTCAGGATTAGCGAGAATACGGAGATATGCGACGGCATCACGGATCTCCTGGCGTTCGTAGAAGCGCAGACCGCCGATCACCCGGTAAGGCAGATCAATGGCGACGAAGCGCTCCTCGAAGGCACGGGTCTGGAAGCCGGCACGCACCAAAATCGCCATCTGTTCAAGACTTGCGCCGCGGCGCTGCAGATTTTCGATTTCTTCGCCAACGATGCGCGCCTCTTCGTCACCGTCCCAGCAGCCGGTCACGGCGACTGGATCGCCATCGTCATCCTCGGTCCACAGAGTCTTGCCTAGGCGCCCAGCATTGTGGGCTATCAGGCCAGAGGCGGCGCCCAGAATGTGGCCGGTGGAGCGGTAATTGCGCTCAAGGCGGATTACTTTCGCGCCGAGAAAATCTTTCTCGAAGCGGAGAATGTTGCCGACCTCAGCGCCGCGCCAACCATAGATCGACTGATCGTCATCGCCGACGCAGCAGATATTGTGATACGCCCGGGCAAGCAGGCGGAGCCAGAGATATTGCGCCACATTGGTATCCTGATATTCGTCGACCAGGATATATTTGAAGCGCTGCTCATATACCGCTAACACATCTGGCTTGGCGGTGAAGATGGTCACATTGTGCATTAAGAGATCGCCAAAATCAGCAGCGTTCACGGCCCTTAGGCGCTCCTGATATTGGCGGTATAGCTCAGGTGACCGACCATTGGCGAATTCGGCACCGTCCGAGGTAGTGGCCTTTTCCGGAAGGAGCCCACGATCCTTCCAGCGCTGGATAATGATCGAGAGGGTACGCGCCGGCCAGCGCTTCTCGTCGATATCAGCGGCACGAAGAAGCTGCTTGAGGAGGCGCACCTGGTCGTCGCTATCAAGAATGGTGAAATCGGGCTTGAGGCCGACCAGCTCCGCATGGCGACGGAGGATGCGCGCCGCCATGGCATGGAAGGTGCCAAGCCACAACCCTTCTGCCGGGCGGCCAATAAGCTGGGAGACGCGGTCGACCATCTCGCGCGCCGCCTTGTTAGTAAAAGTGACGGCAAGGATTTCGCTCGGGAAGGCCTTGCGCTGATGCAGGATGTGGGCGAGGCGGGTGGTCAGCACCCGAGTTTTGCCGGTGCCGGCGCCAGCAAGCACCAGGACAGGACCATCGACCGCTTCTACCGCTGCGCGCTGCTCAGCGTTAAGCGCCGCAAGATAGGTAGGCTCGGGCGCTGAAGCCCGCGGTTCGCCAGGGCTTGGCGCTACCGCCGCGGCAAGGTCGAAAGGATCACTCATGGGCCAGTCGCTTAGCGAATCGATTACTACGAATATATCATCTCCAGCCTGACATCTCACGTGGCGAAGCTAAGGCGAGAAGAAAAAGAACGTGCCTGTCAGCTTCCGCTCTGGCTTTCCCGCCAGGCGGTCTGTAGCGCTTGGCCCTGCGCCTTCAGTATTTCGGCGCGGTGGGCGACGCCGATCACCCTGCCTGCATCGTCATCGGAAACCACCGGCAAACGGTCCACAACGCCAGCATCCATCAAGCGGAGCGCCGTGGCGAGATCGTCTCCGGCGCGCAAGGTCACCTGCTCACGATGCACAAGATCACCGGCAAAGAGCAGTCGGTCGAGATTGGCATCAAAGGCAGCATCTTTTAGGTCGGTAAAGTTCACCATGCCCACCTGCCGGCCCTCGGCGTCCATCACAACGATATCGGCACTCAGGTCCTCGGCGAGAATTCGCTTGATTTCGCCGATGTCGGCGGTGGACACAAGGCAGGTGAATTTCCGCGTCATTACCTGAGAGATACAGATATTGCGTATCGCGTTTACCTCGCGACCTTCCTGCAGATTGAGGTCTCGCGCGCGAAGCTGAAAATGAAAGAAGGAACGGTGGCCGAGCTGGCCAGTGACAACCGCCGCCATCGCCACCGCCACCATGACGACGATTGTCACCTCGTAACTGCCGGTCAGCTCGAAAACTATGAGGATGGTAGAGATCGGCGCGCCGAGCACGGCGCCAGCGACCGCACCCATGCCGGCAATCGCATAGACACTTTGCGACGAGGACAATTCCGGAACGATGCTAGCGGCGACAAAGCCGAAGGCGCCGCCGGTCATGGCACCGATGAAGAGCGATGGGCTGAACACACCGCCGACGAAGCCCGATCCGAGGGAAAGCGAGGTAGCGGCAATCTTGCCAGCGACCAGAGCGATCAAAAGCCAGAGCGGCAACGCGGCGTTGAGCGCGCGATCCGTTGCCTCATAGCCAACCCCGAGAATTTCCGGCATGACGATGGCTATTGCGCCGATGGCGGTGCCGCCGAGCGCCGGTCGTAGATAAGTTGGAACACGCAACCGCGTCCAAGCCGTCTGAGTAAATAAAATGCCGCGGATGAAAATGACCGACACGGCGGCGCATACCAGGCCGAGGATCGCAAAGGCGGGTAGTTCGAGAAAAGAGGTCAGTGTGGCATCCGAAATGACAAAGGCAGGAAAATCGCCGAGATGCACCCGGGCTATGATTGTGCCAGCGACCGAAGCGATGACGACAGGAGCGAAGGCGCTCAGCGCGTAATGGCCAATCACCACCTCAAGGGCGAAGAACGCACCGGCGATGGGCGCGTTGAACGAAGCGGCAACGGCGGCGGCGACGCCGCAGCCGAGAAGCGTAAGCGAAAGTGAGCGTGGCAGTTTGAAACGCCGGCCCACCCATGAGGCGAGGCTCGCGCCGATATGCACCGCCGGCCCTTCGCGCCCAACCGAGGCGCCTGAACCGATTGAGATCACTGCCCCGAGAGCGGCGATCGCTCCTTCTTTGAGTGGAATATGCCCGTCACGAAGTGCACCGGCTTCCATAACATCGGCGACGCCATGCGGTCGACCGCCTTGCTGAAAAAGGCGCACCAAAAAGCCGACCACAAGGCCGCCCAAGGCGGGGACAAGCACCACTTGCCACCAAGGCAAATGAGCCACCTGTGCGGTCAACCGCGTACCGAAGCCTGCCCATTGCACAAGTGCGATCAGCTCGCGAAAGGCGATACTGCTATAGGCGGCCGCAACGCCGATCAACACAGCCAAGATGGAGAGAATGATCTGCTCGTTGCGCAGCAGACTCAACATGCGCCTTATAACCAGGTTCTCCGAAGGTCCTGCGCTCACAACGTCCGTCGCCTTTGCGCAGTCAGTTACATTGCCCGATAGAATTTTCCGGACATATGGTCTTGCCGTCGATCCAGGTCGCGCCGCTGAGATCGGCCTTGAGAAAATCCGTGCCGCCGAGGGTTGCGCCGGTAAAATCCGCGTCACGTAAATTCGCTCGAAAGAACTTTGCCCGGCGCAAATCGGCACCTTTAAAAGACGCGCCAGCAAGCTGTGAAGTGGTAAAATCCGTGCCTATCAACCGTGCTTCGTCAAATCTTGTCTCGTTAAGAATTGTGGTGACAAATTTGGCGCGCCGCGCATCAACGCCGGTCATATTAGCGCCGGTAAAATCGCTATGCGCGAAGAAGGCACTGCGTAGATTCGAGTCGCTGAGATTGACATTTTGAAAATGCCGTTTGTCGAGATAACATCGTTGCCAATCGACCCCGGGCGCAGGTGTATCCGTACAGGCGGCCAGCGCCGGCGGCGAAAATAGAAATCCCGTGGCAAGGAGAGCCAGCACCGCCACGCTGAGACATATCTTCGCAACACGAAACATCACACTATAGGTTTACAGTGCGCAGAAGCCCCCGGAAAGCCTTAACTTTCGCGTTATCAGTTCGAGCGCGCCAAGCCGAAGGGCCGCACCAAAGCGTCATGACGTGGCAGGCTCTCATGGGCCACCATGATCTCACCGAGAACGGCGAGGGTTTCGTCAGGCATGGGTGCAGAGCGGCGCGTTCCGAGATCGACATGCACCAGCACCCATTCACTAAGCGCCGAGATCCATTCCTCCTCGCCGTGGTTTAGCTCCAAGCAGACATGGATTCGCTTAGCGTCGAATGCAATCAGTTGCGCGGTCACGCAAATTGGCGCACCCTCGACAAGCTCGCGCGCATATATGATCCTCGTATCCAGGGCGAAAGTCGATCGGTTAGTCTCCTCCATATAGCTCTTGCCAAGGCCGATTCGGTCGGCGAAGGCATCCATCGCGTGATCCGCCGCCATCAGATAGAAGGCAACATTCATATGGCCATTGTAGTCGATCCATTCAGGGCGGACCGTTTCTCGGTGAACGTCGAGAGGGGCTTCGATTGTCATAATGGGCCTTCGCTCCTGTTTTACTGTCTCAGTCGACGGCGCACTTACGAGCGCTGACAACGAGGGTCAAATTAAGCTTGGTAAACCCGGCCAGGGTCCGGTGTGCAACACCGCACCGTCCAGCCGACACATGCTGGAGCAGGTCGTTGACATCGCTTTCCCTAGCCTCTCCAAGCTTCGATAACAGCGCGTCCACTTCTCCTGCCGGCAAAAAAGGATTAGGCAGGAACGACACGATGAGGTTTTGCCGGATCGATTTGTACCGGGCGCCAGCGGCGCCGGGATTAAATGTGATCCGCCTCTTGCCTTCGAGTACCGCCGTGGGGTAACCGGCAAACAGAGTGCAAGAATGGTTGTGCAAGCGATGGCCAGCACTCCGGCGGCCTGCCGTCCTATGAACTCGCTGCCGGAGGTATCAAGTCCCTCATCAGGGTGATAGTATATTGCTGCGGTGCCCCGCATGGTACCTCGCCCGTATCGCGCACGGAAATGATGCGTTCGGGCGGATCATAGCTGTGCCGCCTAGTCCATCAAGCGAATTGCGGCTCACCACCGATTCACGCAAGCTCCATCGCCGCCTGTCGATGTGGAATTAACCGCGACACGCAGCAATCAGTGGGGGATCACGACATTCTACGCATGAGAACTCCGCCATACGCTGTGGGTCGCCATTGAAGAGGCATTGAGTTAGTCGACACAGAACCGACGAATTTTAATTTACCGCATATGCTCACGGTCATAAGCAACAGTCTAACCAGACTTTTTTACGCCAGATCAATCAGCGTTATGATAAAGTATTGCAACAATCTCATGAATACTTCCTCAGTTAACGCCTCTAATTCTGGGTAACAACGCCATTTTTGTGACCGGAAATCTAACGCAAAATAAATAACGCCTACATACCCCATATCACGGAAAAATGGTCTGAATTACAGCGTATTGTGGCAGGGCAATTTTTACATAATCTACTAGTGGTAGAAATTATTTACTATTTAAGCGCTCTGCGGCGACACGCTCGATTGTTTCCTTGAGGTCGGGCTGAGTTTCCATCAAGGTGCGGAACTCGCGCGCACTGAGGCGCAGAATCCGGCAATAGCTGAGGGCCTTAACGTCCGCATTGCGTGGCGCATCGTGGACCAGCGACATTTCGCCAAAAAAATCTCCACTGCCAAGAAGAATCGGCGAATCGCCGATATCAACTTCGAGCGCACCGGTTGAGATAAAATACATCGCATTCCCGGCCTCGCCCTTGGCAATGATTTTTTCGTCGGGCAACGCCAGACGCGGACGTAATAAGGCAACAATTTGGCGTATGCGCGCTCGATCGAGGCCGACGAAAAACGGCACCTTCGCCACCATTTCGTCAGGATTGAGGCCAAGATCGAGCTCCGGTAACTTCTCTAATTCTCCCGCCCGGCAATCGAGCTCCCGGATCAGATCGGCATAAACATCCGGGCCGATAAATTGCTCAGAAAGCATGCGCCGATAATCGAGATCCTCCAGGCGCACAGCAACACGACCTATGTGACAGCGCTGCACCGCTTCAAAATATTCTGGGTATTGCAGCTTGAGAGCGTCGCGCGCCCGATCCGTATCATTCGCGCGCCGGCCGATGATATCTTCGAGATGCCCCGCCGTATCGGTGCCAAGCAAGCTTTTCAAATTCTCGCCGGTGACCTCACGCAACTGTCGGAGGGCCGTTTGCGTCGCAATCAACACCTCAAAGCGCTCGGCAAGTTGGCTCTGCAGTGCGCCAGTGAGACCGAACTGGCGCTGCAGATACATCGCCGAGCGGAAGCCGATACCGAAGCCGAGCTTTTGCGATACCGCCTCCACATAGCCATCAACACCGGTCGCCTTCATACCATCTTCTAGCGTATCAGCATTGGCGAGCAGCGCGCGGGTGATATCGTCCGACACCACGCCATCTGAAAAGCGCTTGAGATAAATTTCACGCTCTCGGTTGATCAGGGTGCCGAGGCCGATCTTCACCCGGTCGTCAACGCTGAGCTCGGCGGTGTTGGCCATCTGGCGCTCTAGCGCGGTGAGGCGATTAGTGTAGTTCTCGGCGAGCTCGCCGGCGAGCTTGGGCGCCACCTGCTGTGCTTCAGCAACAGCGTGAATTTCGTCGTGAATGCGGCTGAGCGAGAGCGACATCACTCGGTCGCGTACCGCAACATCTGCAGGCGACAGCTTGTCCAACCCGAATATCGCCATCACGAAACGGATTGTGGTGGCATTGATGAAGAGTGTGAACAACACGAAACAAGTCACGAGCACTATAATAAAATTCTTCACATCCTGATCGACACCTTGGGTCTCGAAAATCATCAACGCCAGGGCGAGAGAGACCGCGCCGCGCAGGCCTCCCCAGAACATGATGGTGCGAAAGGCGCCGCTGACCGGAGCGCTGAGCTTAGCTCGAATCATCGCCGGCAAGATGCCAAACAACACTATGGAGCGAGCAATGAATGCGACGACGATGAGCACCACCAGCCAGAGAGCCTGCTCGCCAGTAAAATCCTTGAGTACGTTGGGCACCAATATGCCAACCAGGAAGAAGATCAACGAATTGGCCCAGAATCCAAGCTGCTCCCAAGTTTCGTGCAAGGCATGCCACGTGGTAGGAGAGACCTTGGTGCGCCCGTAGGAGCCCATCACCAAACCGGCGGTCACTACTGCCATGACGCCGGAGACATGAAGATAGTGCTCAGCGATGAGGAAAGAGAGATAGGCAAGTACGACAGTCAGAGTAATTTCGACCAATGGCATGTTGCGCATGGTGCCGATGATCCAGGCCATGGTACGTGAGGCGATAAGACCAACTGCTATCCCACCGAAGAAAACCTTGATGAATTCCACTGCCGCGCTGCCGGCTGAGGCTTCGGTCCCAGCGACCATGACGGCGGCTAGAATAATAAAAAGCACGATCGCCGTAGCGTCATTAAAGAGACTCTCGCCCTCAACTAGAATGGTCAGCCGCTTAGGCGCCCCAAGATCCTTAAAGATTGCCACTACCGCCACCGGATCGGTTGCCGAAACGATAGCGCCCAGCAGGAGACAGGCAACAAAGCCGACGCCCGAGATTGCTTCCATGGCGAAGCCAACCGCGAAGGTTGAGATCAACAGGCCTATGATGGCAAGCATCAGAATCGGCTTAATGTCTTTCATCAAATGGCGCACATTGATGCTCATGGCCGATTCAAAAATAAGTGCCGGCAGAAAAAGGAAGAACACCGCCTCTGAGGTGATATCAAGATTTTCGATGGCATAGAGGAAATCGCCGGCGATACCGGCACTTTCCTTGTCGGAAACCACCATGACGATGACACCGAGCACCACGCCGGCGGCGGCAAGTAATACGGTGAAGGGAAAGTTAAGACGCTGGGCCGCGGGCTGCAAAAGACTGGCAATTAGCAGCAACACGAATATGCCGAGCACGACTAAAAAGAGGTGTAAGTCCATAGCTTCCCTCCCCAACCCGCGGAATCTTGATCGCGCCGGCTCCACGCCTTGGGAAATATTTTTACAACGCGGCGGGACAATCTCTCTAGGCGGTGATGCTAACACCCACTAATGCAGGGGCAAAGGCGCAATATGGACCAAGCGCCAACGGAGAAACTGTTGCCTCCCAGGAGTTCGCGCTGTAAGGGAAACACCGATCCACGGCGGTGCTCACTTTCATTTATTTGGATTAATCAATAGCTGTTTTAACTCAATGCGCCATATTACTTATCAAGCAAATTCAAGAATGTAGTCGGAGATGACACACGGCAGGATAATATTTATTACCCATTCGGAGCATGCCGACCCAGGCGCAGTAGCCGATGGACTGCATGCGCGCGGTTTCAACGCAGATATTTGTTGCCCTCTTCTGGGCGACTCTTTGCCATCGATCGCGGCCGGTAAGCCAGAAGGCTATGACGGTGCTGTGGTGTTCGGTGGAGCGATGGGAGTTGGCGATGCTGCCGAGATGACGTTTCTCGCCGAGGAAATCGAATGGGTATCCGCACTGCTTGAACATGACACACCACTGCTCGGCATTTGCTTAGGGGCGCAAATGATGGCCTATGCACTCGGCGCCCAAGTATGGGAACACCCCGAAGAAATCCGAGAAATCGGCTATCACGAAGTCAATGCGACACCGGCAGGGCTAGATCTTTTCCCTAAACGCCTCATTGCCTATCAGTGGCACCGTGAAGGCTTCGAGATGCCAGGAAGTGCCGAATTGCTTGCTACCGGAAATGGCGGCTTCCGCAATCAGGCCTTCCGCCATGGCGAGAACGGGTATGCCGTACAGTTTCATCCGGAAATGACTCCTCGTACCATGGAGCGATGGGTTACGTCTGAGAAAGGCGCGCCGCAGCTTGGCCTTCCCGGCGCGCAACAGGCGGATGTACAACGCGCCGAAGCGCCCAAACACGACCCAGTGATGCGCCGCTGGCTGGAGGGCTTCCTGAACGTATGGCTTGCCGTGAATGACTCCTAAATCTAATCGTGTGAATCTAATCGATATTAGATTAATTAGATTAGATCGTGGTGTGATGAAAATACGCTGGCGATCATAACGAAGATGTTGATTCTACTGCGGCGAGCAGCGATCGAGCCGTCAGTCCTATAAGGCGCCCGGGGCTGGGAGAAAATCGAAGAGGAGCAGGACATTGTCCTCACGAACTAAAGGAAAGCCCTTCAAGACACAGGCTGTGATAATAACGCCGCGATACCAACGGTAAGCTCCGATATGCCCTATGACACGCTGATCAAGAACGGTACCCTGATCGACGGTACCGGTGCACCGGCAAGGCGCGGAAATGTGGCACTGGCAGAGGGACAGATCGTCGGCCTCGGAGAAGTGGACGGCCTAGCGGATCATGTAATCGACGCGAGCGATTGCATCGTCGCGCCCGGTTTCATCGCCCCACAAACCCACTACGACGAGCAGATTAGCTGGGACCCGGCACTCACGCCCTCCTCCTGGCATGGCGTCACCAGTGTCGTCATGGGTAATTGCGGCGTCGGCCTCGCGCCCTGCAAGAAAATGGCGCGCGATGTCGCCATGCACGATCTCGTCAACGTGGAAGCCATTCCCTATGAAGTGCTGAAGCAGGGCATTTTGTGGGAGTGGGAGAGCTTTCCCGAATATATGGCTGCGGCCGAACAGCTAGCGCCTGCGCTCAATCTCGCCTTTCTCGCGCCGCTTACGCCGTTTCGCCACTATGTAATGGGCTCGGAATCTATGGAGCGGGCGGCAACGGCAGAAGAAACCAAACACATCTGCGCACTCCTCGGCGAGGCAATGGATGCCGGTGCTTTCGGATTCTCCAGTACAGTACTCAATCAGCATCTCGGCTTCGGCGGACGGCCCCTGGCTTGCCGTCTGGCCGATATGTCCGAGCTCCGCGCCTATGCTGGCCTGCTCAAGAAAAAAGGCAAAGGCGCCATCGAGATTGCGCTGACGCGACAAATATCCATCCTCGAAGACGAGCAATATGACATCCTGGAACTTCTCCTCCGGGAAAGCACCCGCCCGGTTACATTTATCGCGCTGTTCGACCGCGACGACATCTCGGAAGCGGTGCGCGACACTCTGCGTAAGATCGCGCCCCTTATCCCCATGGGCGCACGGCCGCAAACCTCGCCGCTGCCGCTCACCCGTGACGTGGATATGCGAAGCCCCTTCTCATTTGCTGCCTTTCCCTCATGGAAACGGGTGTTCGAGGACAAATCGAAGGACGCCCAGCGCGCCGTGTATGCCGATAAGGAATTCCGCGAGGCCTTCCGCGAGGAGCTCAAGCGCCCCGTCAGTTTCGGTAATTGGGCGCGGGTGACGCTGCACGAGGCGAAATCGCCAGAGGTAAAAAAATATGAGGGCCTCACGGTGGCCGAGATCGCCAAAGCGGAAGGCAAGGACGGCGTAGATTGCTTCCTCGACCTAACGCTCTCCGACGACCTTGATCTTGCATTCACGATGGCCACCTTTAACAACCGACCTGAGCGCATGGCTGAGATTCTCGCCGACGACAGCGTGCTGATCGGCCTCGGCGACGGCGGCGCCCATGTCGATATGCTTTGCGATTCCGGCTATCCGACCTATCTGCTCGGCACCTGGGTACGAGAGAGAGAAGCGCTCAGCCTTGAGGAGGGCGTTCGTCGCCTGACCTCGGACCCAGCGGATTTCTTCGGCATCTCCGATCGCGGCCGCCTGCGCGAAGGCCTCGCCGCCGATATCACAATTTTCGACCCCGCCGCCATCAGCTCGTCCAACCGCGGCGAAAAGCGCAACGACCTCCCAAGCGGTGCCAAGCGTATGGTGATGCCGTCCAAGGGTATCGAATACTCCATCGTCAATGGCAAGATCGTATATCAGGATGGAGAGCTAACCGGTGCGCGGGCGGGTAATATTTTAAGGTCCTGACACTCTCCTACAACGCAGCTAGCGCAGACTCAATTGGCGTGTCGCCAGCAAGCATTTCGAAGGCAGTGCCGATGGTATTGGGACAATTGAGGCAGGCGACTATCACGCGTGCCGTGTCTTCACGGCTGATTCGGCCGCCGTCAACCACCGGGCCTAGGTCGTCTCCGGTGCGTATCAAGCCGGTGCCGGCATCGTTCGAGAGAAAGCCTGGTTTGACAATCGTATAGTCCAGAGTGCTCGCGGCGAGATGGGTGTCGGCGATCGCCTTAGAGACGAGATAATGATGTAGCTTCTCTGGGGCCCGTTCGGGCGCCCCCGTGGCCATCCCGCTCAACATTATAAAGCGCTGACAATTCTCCGCGACACACGCCTCCATCAGTGCGATCGCCCCCTTCTGATCTACATCAACGGTTTTCTCCGGTCCCGTTTTTGAGCCAGAACCAGCAGCGAAGAGGACGGCATCATGGTCACGCACTACGGTTTCCAGCGAGCCTTCAAGGTCGCCGAGCACCGGCTCAGCACCGAGCGCTATCATGTCTGCGTGCTGAGTTTCACTGCGGATCATGGCACGAGGCCGATGCCCGGTCTCCAGCAACAACGGAAGGATCAGCCGACCCGTCTTGCCATTAGCACCAACAACTAAAACATCCATACCACACTCCCGCCCCTAGGGCCGCATCTCCGCGGCAACGATCTCTCCCGCCTCCACGATCAACTCGTCGTCAAGCCAGAGATTGCAGTTCGCCATCGGCAGGTCAAGATGGCATGCGGTGTCATTGTCGCCACCGAACTCCGTATCCGGACCGAGGGAGAACAGCACATTACCGTAATGCGCGCGGCCATCCATGCCGATACCAGGAAGTTCTGGATCCCACACGCATTTCTCATTTAGACCCCAGCCGATATGCGAGACCGCATTAGCGCGCGGATCATCATACGCTTCCATGAATTGCTTAAGTTCCGCCGCCTGCTTGCCGCCGTTGATCTCCTTCACCCATCCACTCTTGATGATGAATTCAATCGGCTCCTCGACGTAGCATTTGAGTGGAAAGACGATATCCTTCGGCGCCATCACCACTCGGCCATCAACGCCGCTTTTGCCGGCAAGGGAGGCGAGAAAGCCGCCTGGCCAATGATCCCAGCGACCTGGTTTGGTTGTGTAGCCATATTCGGTAAGAATTTCCTTGCCGTCGAGGCGGTACGTCACGTCGCTGCCGAGTTCGTTAGTGAAACGCAGTGATTTAGCGGCTTCGAATTTTTTTTCGCCAGCCTCAACGCGGCAGCGCAGTTCAGCGCTCGGAAACAGGCGTTCGAGAATCTCGACTGGCTCAACAATTAATAGAACGCGAGTGCCGGCTTTCTGCATGGCTACCTGTTCATGGCTAAACAGCAGCAACATGTGATCGACCACCATGTCGGCATCAAGACATTGCTGCATGGCTTCTGGATTGTGGGTTAGAGGATTGTCGCCGAGATTGGCGATGCGGTGGCTCGCGTCCTTGGCATCGTCGGAGGCGACATTGACATCCACCACCTCTGCGCCAAGCTGGGCAAGCGCGCTCAACGAAGCTGCGCGATAATCGGGCAGGAGATCGCCCTCGGTGAGTACCGCGACGGTCTGGCCTGGGCCAACCTCGCAAAGCTCAAAATTTGTACGGAATAGGGCCGTTAGATCACTTTGACCAGTCATGGTGTCCTCCTTATTCGGCTGCCTGAAAATGTCGGGAATAACCGCCATCACGCGCTTCGCCATGAATCGCCTTGGCATGTTCGAGCGCGTCTTGGCAATCCGCATGGCGCCGAGATCTTGCATCGTCGTCGGCCTTTAGTAGGCGGTCGAGATAATAGTTGAGCAGGTGATGAATGGCGCGTTCCAGCTTCACAGTCGGGCCTGGTTCAAATCCTCTTGAGCCAACACCGTTTTGAAGTGATTCGAGCATCTCTAAATCTTCTGTTGCAACGAGCTTGATGAAATCACCATAGATTTGGTTCTTCTCCTCAAAGCCGGGCGTATCAAAATACTCTTCCGGCAACTGAGTATAAACCGTCACCCGCGTAGTTTTCACGTCGATGGGGTGCGCGACCCAAGGCTGAATGAGGTCATGACGGCCAAAAATATTCATTGTCGGGCGCACCCATGTAGTGCAAGCGAAGAGTTCCTCGACCTTGCCTCGCAACCAAGGCATTGTGCCAAACAACGTCACCCCATTTGGCGCCATTGTGTAGCTCTCATAGGTTGCACTGTAACCATGCTTCTTGAGATTAAAACGGAAATTGGCGACCGGAAAATGTCCGCCAAAGGTCTCCTTATGGATCACTCCGACGTGATACATGTCCATAAGATTCTCGGGCACGAATTTCCAGTTGCAAGGCACATCAACAACAAATTTGTTGGAAAGGCGCGTGTTTTCTGGCTGCAGAAAGGCAGCGAACTCACGAATATCGTCCTCGTCCAGATAATCGGCGAGGCTTTGACAGTCTGGATCGAAATTGACAAACAGATAACCACCCCACTCGTCGATGTGTACGCTCGGCAGCTTGCAGGAGGCAACATCGAAGACCTGCAATTCCTTAGTATGTGGCGCGCCGAGCAACTTGCCTTCCAAATCATAGACCCAGGCGTGATAAGGACAGGTGAACTTGGACAGATTACCCTCACCGGTCGCTATTTCGACACCACGATGAACGCAAACATTACGGAACGCATTCATCTTGCCCGAATTATCGCGGCAGATGAGCAAGGGCTCACCAGCGATGCGGATGGCCTGGTAATCCCCCGGATTGGAGAACTCCTCGGCACGCCCAACGCAGATCCATTCCTTCATAAAAATGGTATCGATCTCGTGCTGGAACAGCTCTGGAGAGGTATAAAACCATCCTGGCAAATGCTTAGATTCAAGGAGCGCTGCCCGAGTTTGCGCGACTTCCTTCAGCATGTTTTCGTCGATTTCAAAACAATTCGCCGGCATACCGATACTCCCAAATAAGTCTCTTCGGTTGGGTGCTTAGATTAAACCCAGCGGCACCACTTTGTCATCTTTAGAGGAAGCGAGTTCTTCAGCTACGCTGAGCTACAGTCAAAACATTGGCAGTCGTCTCGGCGCACCACACAGGCCGCTGATAGATAACAATTCAAAGGCTTAGAAGAGCTATTCCACCAACCACAAGGGCGACGCCACCCCATTGTACGATGTTAACCGGCTCACGCAGAAATATCCGCGCGAGAATTACGGCCACGACGGAATAGGCTGAGCTGGCGACAATGGCGAACTCACCATTGGCATATCCGAGGCCGATATAAACCCCAAGATAGCCCATCGAATCCAGGACACTGAGGACAATTAATATCGGCCAGAGTCGCGGGTACAAACGCGGCGCTTCACGGCGCAACATGAACCAAGAAATAAAAATAATGGCGCCGACGATACGGGTGGCGGCCATGGTCTGCCATGGACCATATATTTCGATCGCCCTGTCGGCAGCGATCAGCGTGATTGCGAACCCCAGAGCACCGCCAATCGAAAGCTGGATCGAGCGGCGGATCACAGCACCGTCATAGTGTTCGCGCCATTTATTTTCCGAAGAAACCACCAGGGCAACCAACCAAATTCCACCCAAGGTGAAGATCAGAGCGAGCCAGTGCCACCAATTCGGGCTAGCGCCGAAGGCAATGGAAATCGGCATCGCCAAAGCGGGATAACTCGAAACAATCGGGGAAGAAAGCGAGACTGGTCCCTTGGTCAGCGCCTCATAAAGGAGAATCGTCGCGACCGCCGCCGATACGCCAGACAACACGAGCAGTCCGAGGCCAAGCACCCCAATGGCGTCCGGGTTTTGCCACAGCATGATCTCGCCGTGCAGCCACATGAAAAGCAGGAGCGCACCCAGGCCAATAACCGAAACCGCGAGAAAAGTCGCGGCCACACCAACCGACCGACCAGTAAATCTCGCGATAAAATCCGCGAAGCCCCATGAAATCGCCGCACCAGCACCCCATAAAACAGAACCGCCTTCCATCACCGGTACTCAGGCGTGCGCCCGCGCCCAAAGCGCGACAATAAGTTGTGTGGTCTCGAAATAGCATTCGTCTTTGGGCGGGTGGATCATATCCGCCTGCCACGACGCGTGCCCGTCGAAAGAACAAAGGGAGTGGCAAGAAGCGTTAAGAACGTGAGGAAAATAGCGCCTATCTCCCCGCGCGGCGTAGTATGCCGCGCGGGTGCTATATCCTGACAAATTCTCCTCGTCTGGTTCCCTTACCATCAACACGTCATCACGCGCCTAAAGTATATTTCAATGCCGCCAAACGCTTCTCCAGTATCGCTGATTCAGAGAAACGGCGTTTAGTCGTCAGCTTTATTATAATCCCAGGTCGTCCAGGCCTGTGGTGTGATCGTGACGATGGTGCGGCCTTCGGCCATGATCGGCTCTGTATAGGCGTTGGCGTCCTCTTCGCCGAGCGCCGTCCCGAGCACCGCATGGGTCACTTCGCGGATTAAATCTTCGTCCTGGGACAATTCAGCGGTACCTCGGCACATAATCGCCCAGGCGCCCGCCGCGATGCCGTCCTCGGGACGTGGATCTTCATCTATTACCAAGGAGACACGGTTGTCGGCGGCAAGATTTTTCAAATGAATTCGACCAGCCCCTAAGGTGAGACGAAACTGCTCACCGTTCCAGTGATACCAGATCGGAGTCAGATGAATCATGCCGTCCGGACGGTAGGTCGCCATTCGAGCAAGCGGCGTAGCAGCAAGCCGGTCATCGACCTCTTGCTTACTGAGTGCATTTTCCTTCGTGGCGGTGGTCTTAGAACTCATGACGTTTCCTCGCTAATTCCAAATCGAACTCGTTGTCTTATGATAACGGGCGGTCTGTGCACTATTCGCTTAACACTGTTGCCGCTGAAGGAGAAG
>CAZUXZ010000113.1:0-8847 GCA_964624055.1 uncultured Rhizobiaceae bacterium
GCCGCCGTCATGTGCATAGATATGGTTCTCAAGGAATAAGGCCGTCATGGCCTCTTTTCACTGATCTTCCAGCTTAGAGATCCGACGAAAAAAACTTGCCGGCGCAATTCTCGCCCCCTGCATCGCGGATTGTGCGACAAAGCCGCCCAAACCAGGCGCAGGCGGCGAGAATTGCGCAGGCAAGTTCTTTCATGGGATCTCTAAGCCGGAAGAGCAGTGAAAAGAGGCCATGCCGGGCTTATTCCTTGAGAACCATATCTATGCACATGACGGCGGCGAGAATCAGCTGTCGGGCGACGTGGTCTCCGGGGACTGTGTCGGAAATCTCGAGCGCGTAGTTGTCGGCACTGGTGAACAATTCCTTACCGATGCCGCCCCACTCTTTGGTGATATGGGCGAACTCGGTCGCGCCGGCCATAAACTTGAAGTCCCAACCGGTCCATTTGCCCTGCAGAACGCAGACTGGCTGGTCGTCGGCATCGAGGACGTTAAAAGCGCCGCCGAGCGAGAAGAATTTCTGTTTGAATCCTCCGATGATCTGATCGTTCTCGTCGAGGACACTGACCGTCGAGAGGAAGATGGAGATGCCCCGGGTGATGCGGATCAGTTGCCGGCCGTCCGGCGTGCGGATCTGTATATCGAAAGGGGTCATCCGCTTGTAGTCGGTGAAGCGGAAAACTTTGGTCAGAAAACCTAGACGCTCCTCGCGGCATTCCATGATCAGGTCGCCGGTCTGCGGGTCGTGAATATCGTAATTGTTCGCGGCTTTGAACATGCCCACGTGCTCTTTGACCAGAAAGACATTCCTCTTTAAGGCGTCGTGCATTGCTTCCCCCTTTTTGTGGAACTGAGCGGAAGGACGGCTAGCGTGCACCGCTTGATCCTTGTGCTAAAGGGTACGCCATTGGGGATCCAGTAGGCAAGTACGGGCGATGGCTGTTTATGCAGAGCGATCTTATCGGCATCCGGCGATTGGGCCGCTATCTATTCAGATCCACCCTGCTATTACTATTTCGACGCCGACCGGATAACTAATCATTTCCTGCTCGGATCCAGGACGCGTCCCATGAAAAGTATGGTGCCGCTTTCGACATCGCGAATGACGAAAATAAAAGGACGGTTGATTACGACCACGGTAGGCATCGATTCTAGCCAAAATCCTAACCTCGTGGCAGCAGCAGCTACTGTGCCCATCTCGTCGACGGTGATCGATGCTTTGTGCACTGCGGCTGAGAGGCAGAGCTTGCGCGTACCGTCCATGCCTGAGAAATCTGCTCGACGGGGATCGGGCGCATCCGGCATTCCGATCTCTTTCAGTGTTGCTGCAAGGTCGAGATTTGCAGCGAAATCGAATTTCGGCAGATACAATTCAACGTCGTCGAGGGTCAGGCTCTCTATGATCGCGGTTATGTTTTCGCTATCGAGGGAGCGTTCAAATTTCTTGAACTCACCTTTTGCCGGCAGGAAGATCGTTATCCGCATCCTCTCGTTCTTGTAGCGCAATTCCACTGCCTGATACCCCATGCCCTGCGCATAGCCAGTCGTCGTTCGGCGGGACATCATCGATACGGTGACCTGCTTGCCATAGCGCAGGTAGAAGGGCGCCTCTCGGGTCTGCTGCAGAAACGGAGTTTTCCACTCTGCTTTGAAGTAGACCGCATTGGCCAGCACGAGCTTGGTGTCTTCGGTCAGGATTCCCGGTGCAAACAAGTTTTCTATATTGCCCGAGGTGTGATTGCTGACCCAATTGTTTATCGTCAAGCGGCTTTGCTCTCTGCGTTGCGGATCTGCGAAATCCAGCAAGCCCAACCTGGCCCCGTAGTTTTCGGCGAGCAGGTCGAGATAGGCCGTTAGGAAGGGATAATCGACTTGTCCCCAGATCGAATTGGCGATGCTCAACGCAAAGTCTGGCTCTGAGGTCGGAGCGTCTGGGCTGGCAGGAGCGAGGTCGAGTCCTAAGGCATTCAGGGCGGGATGCAATTGATCTTGGGCCAGGGTGAAGTGAAGCGCGTCTGCGATTTGCCATTCGGTCTCTTCCTGTGCACCGGCGTATACCATGGCCAGAGCGGTAGAAATGCTGAAGGGCGAATAGCAGAGGTTGCCACTTTTTTCCCGAATAGCCTGATAGAGATCGTAAGCGAAATTCGTATTCCCAGCGCTCAGTTCCACAAGCGCGGCTGCGGCCACGCTGGGAGACGTATCGTGCTGGAGGCTGGAGGGAGCTAGTGCGATCTCTGCCTTCTGCGGTGTCGGAGCAGGGTCAGACTTCGGCGAGGATTGCGGGGAACTGTATGCAGCCAGCGGTAATAAGGCGGCGAAAGTCGTACAGATTATTCGTGAGAGCGGTCTTATGGGATTTATTGAACTCTCCTTCAGATTACGTCTCGATCTGTATCAGGGGCGATGGTCATCAGCCGGCGGTGCTTCATTTCCGAAGTCGACATGGCAAGTATAGGAAATTCAAAGCCATCTTCCAAAGTATACTGGCAGCCAGGCATCGATTATAGAGCGCATGCAGCGTGGGTTAGGGCGTAATGGAGGACCGCCTTCACTGACGACATACACCCCACCCAGCATCAGCACGTGGAAATGCGGATTCAAATTCAGTGCGCTGCCGAAGCGCTGCACAAAGGTCACCGAGCCCCAACGGATATCGGTGTAGCCAGGGCTTTCGCGCACACGCTCGGAAACGCTGGATAGTTAGACCTTGCGGCAGATATTCTGCAGAGATATACTACCAGATAAAAGCAGAAAAAAATACGAAGCGGATAGCAGCCCGATCCCGGCCTCGATCCGAGGATCGTATGAACCACCCCAAACCGGTCAGGAAAGGGGAATTTTCCATTTAGCATAATAGTTTCATTGACATCGCAAATCTCAAAACACTGGAGACAGAGTTATGACAGATCAGCAGCTCAACAACCTTGCTCAGGCCCCAATGCTCGCCTTTAACAAGAGAGATTGGGATGGAGTCAGATCCTGTACCACTGCCGATTTTGCCTGGGAAGACATCGCAGCAAACCGCAAAATAGAAGGCGTTGAGCAAGTTATTGAGGCGTGGCAGGCGTGGATTGTAGCATTCCCAGACGTTCATGCAAACGTCTTGAATTCTTTTGTATGCGAAGCTAATGTTGTATGTGATGAAACAATAGTGAGTGGGACACATACTGGACCGATGCAGACACCTGATAAAGTGATTCCAGCAACAGGCAAGAGGGTGGAGGTTCGAACGTGCCGAATCATTGAATTCGAAGGCGACAAGGTCCGGTCGATACGGGAGTATTTCGACCTGATGACCATGATGCAACAATTGGGATTAGCAGGTTAATATCCCAACAAGTGTGCAGAAGAATAAGCTATCAGTATCAGCCATCAATACTGATAGCTTATTTCGCAGGTATATGCCGAGTCTTATGTGCCTCAGGTTAGTTGGTCTTTCCCCCCAAAGCTGTACCAGTTGGATTGCGGGAAAATGGGGAGCAGCTCGTTTAAATGAGCTGCTCACGCCGAAACTGGGTCAACTATTGAAGGTCGCTCTACAAAGTACAACCCCGACCCTGGTGCCCCAGCTACAATTTTATATATCTTGCAGACTTTAACCAGCCTTATTTATCTTCCTGCCGCTTTCTATACCCTTCACTACTTTGGCCAGCCTCTATCTCCTGCTCATCGTTGAAGGCGCGCCAATTATCCACCGGTTCTATTCTGAGTTTATGAACAGTACGCTGCGAAAAATTCCATTTTATCCGATCGCGATTCTGATCAAGACGGCATTGCAAAATGGGGGTATTTCCCCAAAGAAACTCCATATTTTCGTTCTATATATGCTCAGATATTTGCTCCTCGAGCCCTTTAGACTGGCGGAAATCCACATCTACCAGGAGAAGATATCGGCTCATGAAATAAAACGGGCTCCAATATTCATCCTCGGCCATTGGCGAAGTGGAACCTCACATCTACAAAATATTTTGCGATTAGACCCGGGAATTTCCACCAGTACTATTTTCCGCAGCATATTCTCGGACAATTATTACCTAACAGAGTCCTGGCTGAAGAGAGCACTTAATTTTATCTGCACAACGTTTAAGGTCCGTTACTTTATTCAGCGGACAACAATGGATCTGGACCTCCCCGCAGAATTGGATTTAGCCCTGTGTGCAATATGCAGTAAGCACAGCTACAGCTGGGGGCATTTATTTCCAAAAAGTTTTGCAAAAAGGGTTGATAGTCAGATCCTATTCAAAGATGACCAGGCCGCCAGTGCGTGGATCGAAGATTACGATTATATGATCCGCAAATTGTCATACCGGTCTAAGGGCAGACGAGTCTTGATCAAATCACCGGGAGATACCGCACGTATTTCGCATCTGATCAGAAAATACCCCGATGCAAAATTCATATTCATTTTCAGAGATCCAGTTTCGGTCTATCATTCGAGCAAATATTTATGGGAGGTCATCCAGCAGCAAGCCAGTGTTCAAGAATTACAGAATACTGAAATCCAAGATCTGATATTGAATACTTATGAACTGCTTTTATCCAATTATCTGCAGCAGCGCAAAGAAATTCCGCAAGCACAACTCATCGAAGTCAATTATAAAAACCTCCAACAAGATCTGATCGGCGAAATAAGGAAAATATATTCTAAATTGGAATTGGGTACTCCGCCGGAGAAGGAGTTGGCCGATTTTCTTGCTGCCAACAAATCATATACGAACAAAATCTATTCTACCTCCGACGATCTGAAAAAAATGCTCGCTGCGAAGTGGAGTTTCGCCTTTGAAGAATGGCCCGATTAACGCGCTATCACCATATAGCTAAATTGCAGCAGGAATACGTGCAAAATCCAAGCGAATTGGCCCATTCGGCCTGAGAATCATCATCGCCCGCATATCTATCGTCTTCTCAGAATTCAGCTTGAAATCGTATTTCCTAACAATCGCCACAATTACTAAGAGCATCTGCATAATGGCCATATTCTGACCGATGCAGACCCGGGGCCCCCCACCAAAAGGAATATGAGCGAACGGATGTCTTTTATTCTTTCCGATAAAGCGGGTCGGGTCAAATCGATCTGGATTTTTCCAAATATCCGCATTGCGATGGACGCCATAAATATATGGGACCACGGTCGTCCCGACCGGTATTTCAACCCCGCAGATTTCATCTTTATCCAGGGCGACGCGATCGATCATCCAAAACGGTGGATAAAGCCTCATCGCTTCGTTTAACACACCTATGACGTAGTTTAATTTGTGCAGCTTTTCATAATCGACTTCGTCGTCGCCGAAAGCAGCATCAATTTCTTCACGCATTTCAACGAGGTGTTCAGGATGCTTCGCGAGGAGGTAGAATGTCCAGGATAAAGTATTCGAAGATGTTTCATTACCGGCGACTAGAAGTTGGAGTAATTCGACAATCACTTTTTCGTCGTCCATAAATGCACCGCTATCTTTATACGGTGTCTCGATGATCTGCTGCAGCAGATCGTACTCTGTGTCTCTTCGCCGACGCCTTTGCTGGACGTAATCCCTGACAATCTGATCTGCTTCTCTGCGTATATTCTGAAATTGCTCGGTCTTCCCACTGATCCTAAACCACGGGATTTTATAGGGCTGAACTATCTGTCGGACGATAAATGCTTGGATTTTTGATATCGCATTTCCCAATCTATTCAATTCCTCATCTTGCATCGACCGGCCGAAAAGAGATTTTCCTACCGTCCTGAGAGTGAACTTCACCATTTGGTCGCGGACATCAACAGGCTCTTTCTCTGCCTCTGCTGCAAAACTTGTCATGAATTGATTCAGCACTTCGAGTTGAAGCGGCCATAGCTGCTGCAGGCGTGAACGACTGAACCCCATACTCAGAAAGCGGCGTTGTCTCAGCCAATGGTCTCCATGGCTGTTCAGGAGTCCCTGACCTTGGAACTCGCCCATGCGTTTGACCTGTATATCGGATTTGTGGTAATTGGCCTGGTTGTCTTTCAACACATGCTTGATAAATTCTGGGTCTGCAGAAAGTACCGTACGCTTCATTCCACCAAAGTAAAAGGTAAATGTGGGCCCCAGTTTTTTCCGGTATTCCTCTATAACTTCAATCGGGTTTTTAACCATGTCTTTTGAATCAACAAAGGACTCTAGCCGCGATATTTTTGGCGATTCGCTGTTTCGTGTTATAGCCATTTTTCAGCCATCTGCCTGTTGAGTATACCGCGGCTATCCATAAAGCGATAAATCCCTAAAACGACATCCTCCAGGGATTTGTCTTTTCTGCCCCAAGCCGATAAATCTCGATATTTCCCATAAGTACTATTATCATAACGCTTAAATTCCATCGCACTAATCTTGTCCGCGGATCGCACAAAAAAATTCAAAAGAGGAGAGAGAAGATCTTCTTTGCGGCAACGCCTGATCACTTCGGGAACAAAGTCCTCCAATGGAAGGATCCTGAAACACCGACCCGTTAAATCACCGAAAACATTGGTGATGTCCAACATATTGGCATAGACATCTCTCGTTACGTGAAATATTTTCCCCGCACTTGCTTCTATATTGGAAATAGCAACGATATTATTGGCCGCGATATCAGCCGGGGTGAAACTAACCTGATTTTTTGCGCTCGTGCCGATACTGTTATTGACCATAAAAGCCAAAAGGCGGATAGAAATATCAAAGTTGAAACCCTCCCCGGCGATTGAGGGTGAGATCAATGCCGGTCTATATATTCTGGCTTCGAGACCTTCACTCATTGCGCGTTTTACAATTTGCTCCGCAACCCATTTGCTCTGACTATATCCGAAATCGAGATTATCCATTCTTTCATTATTGTCAATTTCGAATAAAGTATCTTTTACTGACCAGCCGAAAATAAAAGTAGTAGAGATATGATTCACCATTTTTTTTCGCGCTTCAAGTGCAAGGCGCACAATTTCACTAGTGCCATTCACATTTGCGTCGCGCATTGATTCATAATCAAGTAAATAATTGACCTGTGCTCCATTGTGGTAAATAGTATGTATATGGTTGGCCAGAAAATCCCATTCTTCAGCTTCAAGCCCCAATTTTCTCCGTGAGATATCTCCGCATACCGGAATTACTCGCTGTTCAAAGCGATCTTGTATATCTTGTGTAGAGCCAATTAGAGCAAAGGCCCTGCGCAAGCGGTCCATACCTTTGCGACTATTTTCTGCTCTTACGATTACATATATATTTTCTTTGTTTTGCTCCAGCAGACTCTTTATCAAAAATGGCCCGAAAAATCCCGTGCCCCCGGTAACTAAGATATGTCCATTTGAATTTTCGTATTTTAACAATTCCCCACTATTCTCTGCCTGAATTGATCTATGCACATCCTTTTGCATTGCCTCCATTTCAATTATTTCGAATTCTTCCTGCAAAAGGGCAAAAGCACGCCTGAATCTAAATCTTGAATGAAGAGTTCCAGCCTGAATATCTTGTAATATTTCAAATAATTGAGACACCGCGATTTTTTGCAGCAGCCGCAGATCAACTTGTTGAGATAAATCGTCGAGGCCCTGAAGCTCAATATGTGTTTTCAAGTCATTTGCAAACTCCGCTAACTTCAAGGAATCGAGGCCTACATTGCCAAGAGGTTCACTTTCTGTACTAGTGAGGCCATAACTTCGGAATAAATAAATCAGATCATTTATATTTGTTGATATTTCTGTGTTTTGTTGTCGATCGTCAGCGCTATAAGCTAGCCCTGCTCCGCAATCTGAATTCTCAGCCTGTTCGAGATCAACTCGATGAATAACTTCCAGTGCATTGCTCAAGAAGTGGTTTTTGTTCTGATAGCGCATGATTTTTCCGGAACTGGTCTTCGCAACCATCCGGGCGGGAACAAACACAAATGAATCCGCACTTATACCCAGATAACTAACCAAGCTGTTGTTTACGGAATGAACGTCGGGGATCTTTCTTTTGTTTTTCAATCCCGCAACCACCACCAGGGATTCACGGCCTTGTCGTTCTACAGCAAAAGCCGCTACACACCCGTTTCTAATACACGTATCTTCTTCTACCAAAGCCTCAATATCTTGCGGGTAATAGTTGAGACCGCGAATGATAATCATGTCTTTTGTTCTGCCGCAAATGTATATTTCATGTTGATAAATAAATCCCAAATCTCCGGTTCTAAGCCACGTATCACTATTCCCATCGAGACCGGCTTCAAAGATTTTTTTGCTCAACTCTGGCCGATTCCAATACCCCTTGCACTTACTCGATCCATTGAGCCAAATTTCCCCAATTTTCCCATGACCTGCTTCTTTTGCAACCGAATCAAGTGCAACAATTTTAACTTCCGCATCGCCTAGGACCTTGCCACAACTCATTAAATTGGTCGAATTGGTTCCTGGCTGGTCGGGGGCAACGGGTAAGGCTTCATGTTTTTTAAGCGATTCTGAATCAAATGATTGTATCTTTCTACCCCTGCTGGAAACTGCAAGTGTAAATTCGGCAAGTCCGTATCCTGAAAAAAACTCTCGGCTTTAAGGCCGCATGGTTCGAAGCGATGAAGAAAATCTTTGTAAATTTTCGAATTGACAGGTTCTGCAGCTGTCATCAAGAACTTTAAAGAACTCAAATCGAGAGATGCCAATATTTTTTCGGGAATTCTTCTCGGCCTTAAACAATACTCGTAAGCGAAATTTGGTGCAGATGAGGCTGTTGCGGCATACTTTGAAATAGTTTCCAGCCAAAGTGCAGGCCTTTGAATGAAATCGATCGGAGAAAATCCATAAGTAGTACCCGTCTTTACGGCGGGATATAGATAATACCCGATCAGACCCATATCGTGGTACTGCGGAAGCCAGGAGACACCGAT
>CAZUXZ010000114.1:0-46020 GCA_964624055.1 uncultured Rhizobiaceae bacterium
ATCAGCACCGCCTCGGGGTGATTGGCCTCAATGGAGTGTGCGATATTCTGCAGCATTACCGTCTTGCCGGTGCGCGGTGGAGCAACAATCAACGCGCGCTGTCCCTTGCCGAGAGGCGCCACCAAATCAAGGATACGCCCCGTGGTGTCCTTGATCGTGGGGTCGTCAATCTCCAAGGTGAAGCGCTCATCCGGATAGAGCGGCGTCAGATTATCGAAATTGACCTTGTGGCGAATCTTCTCTGGGTCGTCGAAATTGATCGTTTCGAGCTTCAGAAGCGCAAAATAACGCTCACCATCTTTAGGTGATCGGATCGGTCCCTCCAGCGTGTCGCCAGTCCTGAGGCCGAAACGACGGATCTGGCTCGGGCTGACATAGATATCGTCAGGCCCCGGCAGATAGTTCGCCTCCGGCGAGCGCAAGAAGCCAAAACCATCTTGCAATGCCTCAAGCACGCCGGAACCCGTGATGATCTCGTCATTCTCTGCGAGCTGTTTTAGAACGGAAAACAACAAATCCTGGCGGCGCATGCTGCCGGCATTCTCGATTTCCAAATTCTCGGCGAATTCGAGCAGTTCCTTGGGCGATTTGGTCTTGAGTTCCTGGAGATGCATATCGTGGTTAACCTGAAATCAAGCGAGGTGGGACTTCTTGGTAGGATCACAAAACGGCGCGGATTAGCCGAACGGCGGTAATATTTTGGAAAGAGTGCGGAGAGACCGGCGCACCGGACGATCTTTCGAGCCCGATCATGCGACCAATGAGAGGATTATCGAACAGACGACACGAATGTCAAATAAAGATTAATTATTTTTTAAAAAGGCTTTACTACTACGAATATGACAATGGCAATCATTGCCACCGTCGGCACCTCATTCATGTAGCGGTAGAAGCGTGCGGTGTGCCGATTGCGGCCATTGACGAAATCTTTACGCCAACATGCCAAAAAATGGTGAAGAACCAAAAGAGCAAAGACAAAAACAAGCTTAACATATATCCAAATATCGCCCGACCAATCGACGACACCGGTTTGCGACAGAAGGGCGCCTCCAAGAACCAATCCAAGGATCATCGCCGGATTCATTATCGCACGCTGCAGACGCCGCTCCATGATTTCAAATGTTTTTGCTTTATCCGAACCCGGTTCTGCATCACAGTGATAAACGAAGAGCCGCGGCAGATAAAGTAGGCCAGCCATCCAAGCTATTACCGCTATAATGTGGAGCGCCCGGAGCCAGGTATAAGGATCTTCAGACATTCGCCGTACCGCTTTTATCGACCAGCCAAAAGTGGGCAGCCTGAATGCTCAGCGAGACAAACCCGGCTGTCTACATGAGAAAACAAACTGTTCTGATTATTCGGTGCGCGTCTCACATTTTGCCGTACCAGCTCTGCCAAAGCATCAATAAAGGCTTGATGACAGCCCATGGCTGGCACCCTGCGATATGTCGGCACGCCACATTCTTCCGCGAGCTTGCGATATTCGATATCTAGCTCGACTAGGGTCTCCGAATGTTCCGAAACAAAGGCGATCGGCGCCACCACCAAGCCCTTGCCGTCAGTGCCGGCACGACGAATCTCGTCATCTGTTGCTGGGCCGATCCATTTCATCGGCCCGACGCGGCTTTGATAACAAAGACGCCAATCTAAATCCCTAATACCCAGACGCCCAATGATCTGTACAGCCGTCTGTTCGACTTGCCAAGCGTAAGGATCGCCCTTTTTAACGATGCGCTCGGGCAGACCATGGGCCGAGAGAAGGAGCCGCACCGGTCCTTCCTCAACAGCTTCTTGCAGAACCGGCGAGATTAAAGCGCTTTGGGCCTCGATTAAACCCGCTACGGTCGGGTAGCAACACAGTGCTGACGTCGCTACCTGCGGCGCAAGCAATCCGGTCTGGCGTGCTACGCGGTACCATTCAACCAACGAAGACTTTGTTGTTGTCGTTGAAAACTGTGGGTACAGCGGCAGTAGAACCACTCTATCCGGCGCATAACCCTTCACCTCAACGGCAGTAACGTCGCTACGTGGATGCCAGTAGCGCATAGCAATAAACACCTTGACCTCCCCGAGATCGGCAAGTGCAGTTTCCAGAGCATGCGCCTGTTTCTGAGTCTCCTGAAGAATAGGAGATTTACCGCCTATATGATGGTAAATCTCCTGGGCTATAGGCGCGCGTTTCCGCGAAATTCTTCCTGCGAGGAAAAGACGTAAAACGCGCGGCAAGCGAATAATCGCCGGATCACTGAAAAGGTTGTAGAGAAAGGGTTCCACCGCTTCAGGTGAATCCGGTCCGCCCAGATTGAATAGAACAACGGCTGTTTTCGGCATTTTCTAATATTTCCAACCGTGAATAAGTTCTGCAAGCTCGCCAACGTTCTCCGTTGGCGTCTGTGGCAAAATACCGTGACCTAGATTAAAGATGAACGGCCCGCCTGCTAGTGTTTCAAGTATCCGCACCGCCTCTTCACGCATTGCGGCGCCCCCGGAGACAAGATAAAGCGGATCGAGATTACCCTGCAGTGCAGCGTGGGGTTGAAGTACCTCAGCGGCCCAAGCTAATGGCACAGTTGAATCAAGGGAAATAGCCGAAATGTTGGGATCGCGCGCAAACAGCTCATAGGAAGAGCCAACACCACGCGGAAAGGCTATAATCGGCACATCAGAGTGCTTTTCCCGAATACGTCTTGCCATTTCAGCGATGGGTGCCAAGCTCCAGCGGCACAGAGCTATTTCTGGAAGAACTCCCGCCCAGCTATCAAAGATTTGAATGCATTCAGCGCCGGCTTCAATCTGTGCTACGAGATAATCGGTTGTGCTATCCACCAGAAGATCGATCAATGAATCGAAGGAATTCGGTTCCTCATACGCCCAAGCTTTCGTTTTGGCGAAATCCCTGCTACTGCCACCCTCAATCATATAAGTAGCCACAGTCCAAGGCGCACCAGCAAAACCGATCAACGTCGTGTCTAAAGGTGCATTGCTGGAGAGTCCTTTAAGAGTATCGAATACTGGATCTAAACTACTAAGAAATATTTCCTTATCATATATTGGCAACGGATTATCCCGGCTGATGACTTCCAGTTTCGGACCCTCGCCTTCGGCATAACGCAAGCCGATACCAAGCGCATCCGGCACCACTAAAATATCAGAGAAGACAATGATGCCATCCATGCCGAATCTCCAGATCGGTTGCAGACTGACTTCGACAGCCAGGTTTGGAGAATAACAAAGGTCAAGAAAATCTCCCGCTTCAGACCGGATCTTGCGATATTCCGGCAGATAGCGTCCGGCCTGACGCATGAACCAGAAGGGTACTGGCGCTTGACATTCACCTCGGAGTGTAAGGAGCATAGATTTTTGTGACAGGGTCTTTGGATTCATACAGTTTTCATTCTGACTGGCGGTAAGAATGTCTGAGTGATGTTATACAAACATCTATTTCTCTTAAATTCTTATAAGAATTAAAGGTAGTAGTAGTTGTAGTAGTGCTGGGGAAAACGGGGATTTTATGCTTATCCCAAGTCGATCCGGTATGAAGGTGTGAAGTTAGAATTTGAGGGTCTAGTAGTGGAAGAGTTCAGGAAATTCTCCTTATAGAAAGATATTAACAGGCATTTATGGCGAGCGACAAAACGGGGATTAATGGGATAAGTATATCTAAAGCAAAACTATCCCCGTAAACGTTGAGCGAGGCTAAAATGGGTGTAAGCGAAGATATAGGTCACGGATCAATTGGTGAAGATTCAACATTTGCTGCCCGTGTTGGATGCGTCCACAAATTTCGGCGGTGTTATACACATCTGCTGATTCATAGGAATTATGAGAATGTATGAGCGTTAGGAGTTTTCATCTTCATCTCGTTTCCGATGCAACGGGAGAGACCGCAATTACTGTGGCGCGTGGTGCGGCGGCACAGTTCAGCGATGTTGAGGCTATAGAACATCTTTGGTCTCTGGTGCGGACTGAGGATCAATTGACCCGTGTACTTTCGAGCGTTGCTGCTAATCCCGGTGTGGTCATGTTTACCCTCGTAGATGCTGATTTGCGTCAAGCGCTTCAAGAGGGGTGCCTTGATCTTGACATCCCGTGTGTTCCGCTGCTGGACACTGCGATTGCCATATTGAGCCAATATCTCGGTGTTGAAAGCACTAACCAGCCCGGTGGTCAGCATGTCATGGATGCGAATTATCAGGGTCGCATTGATGCGATGAACTTCACCTTGCTGCATGATGATGGGCAAGCGACCAACTCTCTTGAACAAGCTGATATCGTGCTTGTCGGCGTATCGCGTTCGTCGAAAACGCCAACTTGTTTCTACCTTGCCAATCGCGGATTTAAGACGGCAAATGTACCGGTGGTACCCGGCTGCCCCCTGCCTCCAGAAATGGAAATATTACAAGGCCCTCTGGTGGTTGGTCTTACCTGCAGCGCGAATCAATTGGTAGATATCCGCCGCAACCGACTGCGCATGATCGGCCAGGACGAGAGCACAGAATATGTTGACCCCGCGTCGGTGGTTGAAGAAGTCAAACATGCTCGGCGACTATTTTCCAAGACTGGCTGGCCGGTAATCGACGTCACCCACCGTTCCATTGAAGAGACAGCAGCCGCAGTGCTTCAGCTCCACGCTAAGCATATTGATGAGGATCTTTAGCTGTTCAAAGCCAATTATAGGAAAGCGCTACGGCGCTACGGCCGGGCAATGGTAGAATGGTTTCCTCATCAATTTCCAACCAAGGTGACTCTAGACCAACTTCTGAACGCGAGAGCACGTTGGGGTTTCTCGGTCGAGCATGGTCTGTACGGCGAAACCTTGCCCGGTAACACACGACGGCACCTCTTTCCGTATTGGCGATAACATAATCCTGATCGCTTGCCGCGCCGAGCTTGCTGAGCTCGTCTTGTTTTATCGTAAGCAGTAGATGATGGCTGACGATATTGCTATCATCGAGCATGGTTAGGCGACAGTCTTCTTGACAGGTAGCGAATACGGCGAAGTGGGGCTGTTCTGCGCTGAGCAGCTGTGCGGCCATAGCGGCGGCACATTTTCGTCCGGATGCGTTTGCCGCGAACCCGAAATACTCGAAATATTTTCGCTCAAGAGTTTCTGCATAGACTTCCCCATTCTCGTTAAGGGTGCGACGGATATAGCCGAGGTCACGAGCTAGCAATCGCACCGCATTATCAGTCAACCGTTCGACCTTCACATGCATATGGCTGAGTACGATCGCCTCTGCGTCGGTGGGGCGCTGCATGAGAAGCGCATAATCGACATCAAGCAGTCGGTTGAGCAAGGCTGGAAAGGTCTTGTCACCCAAGCCTAGGCTGAGGGGCGATCGATAATCGCGGGCGATCTCTGGCGCGAAGCGGACCAGATTTTCGCCCGTCAATTCATTCGCCCGACGATAACGGATATGCTTGCGTAGGCTAACCGGCAGTGAGCCGTCGACGAGAAGAATTAGGGCTGATCTCTGAAACGGATGTTCATATGAAGCATTGTTCGCGCCCGGCTGTAAACTTTTAGGCATGGCAAAGGGGTAGGATTTGGCGTGTTGCACGAAGCTGTGGTAACTCTCTATCAGCGTTGTTTGAACGAGAAATTCGCACAGATCATTGCGGGTCGTGGCGAAAGAGGATGCGCGTTCCTCCGTTACGGCATCGGGGATTGCTGAAACACTCGCCATCTAAAGGAAATCCGCTTTGTTCCAGTGAACTATTCAGCAAAGTAAAAGCTCTTGATTCGGGTGGTCAAGGGGAATCGCTAAAAGGCTGAGGTCAACATAGTGAGCGGTGTAGAAACATTAATATTGGCATCAGCCAGCCCGGCACGCGCGGAATTATTACGAGGCGCCGGACTCGATTTCGAGACCCGCCCATCGCACGTCGATGAGACGGCTTTAAAGATCACCAAAAAACCTGAGGGCTCGGCGGCGGCGGCCCTTGCCCTGGCCGAGCTCAAAGCAGGTCATGTCGCAGCAGAGGAGCCCAACGATTTGGTGATCGGCGCGGATCAGTTGCTCGATTGCCATGGCGACTGGTTCGACAAGGTCCGCGATCGACAGGACGCGCGGCAGCAATTAAAGCTTCTGCGAGGACGTGCCCACCGTCTTGCGACAGCGGTCTGCGTTATGCGGGGCGGCGTGGTGCTGTGGCGCCACGTCGGATCACCGCGGCTCCAGATGCGCGACTTTTCTGATAAGTTTGTTGAGCATTATCTCGACACCGCCGGTGAAGAAGCGTTTGGCTGCGTCGGCGCCTATCGTCTCGAAGGGTTGGGCGCGCAATTATTCGAAGAAATCGAGGGAGATTATTTCACTATACTTGGTCTTCCTTTGTTGCCGCTTTTGGATTTTCTTCGCGGCCGCGGGTTGCTGGTGTCATGATTCTCAGCGGTGTGGCCCGACTTGCGGGAGTGATGGGCTGGCCGGTCGAGCATTCGCGTTCGCCCCGCTTACACGGCTTCTGGCTTGAGCGGCATGGCATCGACGGTGTCTATCTGCCGCTCGCGGTGCGTCCTGAAAATCTTGAGACGGCGTTGGCCAGTCTCTCAGCGTTGGGGTTCGCCGGCTGCAATCTTACCATCCCTCACAAGGAAGCAGCGCTCAGACTGATTGACGAAACTACACCGTTTGCAGCTGAGATCGGTGCGGTTAACACGGTGATCGTGCGGAAGGATGGGTCGCTTCTCGGCGACAACAGCGATGCATTCGGCTTTATAGAAAATTTACGCTCTGCTTCACCCAATTTCGACCCCACGGCTGGCCCCACAGTGGTACTCGGTGCTGGCGGTGCAGCGCGCGCGGTCTGTGCTGCCTTAAAAAAGGCTGGCGCGGTCGAGATTCGCTTACTTAATCGCACCCTGGTGCGGTCAGAGTGTTTATCCGAAACTTTCGGCGCACTTGTGCGCCCGCTTCCCTGGGAAACCCGCGCTGGTGCTCTCGACAGTGCGGCGCTTCTCGTCAATACAACGAGTCTTGGCATGGATGGTCAGCCGCCGCTTGACCTCGACCTTTCGCTGCTTCCCCCGGATGCGGTGGTGAACGATCTGGTCTATTCGCCGCTAATCACCGATTTGCTCGCGGCGGCAGCGGCGCGCGGTAATATCACGGTTGATGGTCTTGGCATGTTATTGCATCAGGGACGCCCGGGCTTTGAGGCTTGGTTTGGGGTCGCGCCGGAAGTTACGGACGAGTTGCGTGTCTTTGTCACTGGTGATCTTGCGCCATGATGATCCTTGGCCTCACTGGTTCGATCGGTATGGGCAAGAGCACTACGACTCGGGCATTCGCACAACTGGGCGCGGCAATATGGGATGCTGATGCGGAAGTGCACCGACTGACCGGGCCGGGCGGCGCGGCGGTAACGGCGGTGACCGACGCTTTTCCCGATGCGCGCAGCGATGAAAACGGTGCGGTCACGGTTAACCGTCAGGTTCTCGGCAAAATGGTGTTTGGCAACAGTTCTGCGCTAAAACAGCTGGAGGATATTGTTCACCCCATGGTGCGTCAGGCGGAACGGCGGTTTCTCGCCATTGCCGAGCGCCGGAGTTGCCGCCTTGCGGTACTCGATACCCCGCTCCTTTTCGAAACTGGCGGCGAGGTGCGCTGCGACGCTACCGCGGTGGTTTCCGCCCCAGACTTCGTTCAGCGCAGTCGGGTGCTAGCCCGTCCGGGCATGACGGAAAGCAAGCTCAATGCTATTCTTGCACGCCAGATGACTGACTGGGAAAAACGCCGGCGCGCGGATTTCGTCATCCATACAGGCCTAAGCCGGCGTGAATCAGCACTTCAGTCGCAAAGGATTTTTATAACCCTTGTGGTGCGACGCGGCCGGTGCTGGCCTATCTGTTGGCCCGCCATTGCAAATTGACGTAAACTATCATTTGCAATGCGTGAAATTGTTCTCGATACCGAAACCACGGGCTTGGATCCAGCGAGCGGCGACCGGATTGTAGAGATCGGCTGCGTTGAGCTGATTAATCATCTCGCCAGTGGCGAAACCTTCCAATGCTACATCAATCCCGAACGTGACATGCCAGAAGGTGCTTTCCGGGTACATGGCTTGAGCGCGCAATTTCTTGCCGATAAACCGGTTTTCGCTGATATTGCTGATTTATTTCTCGAATTTGTTGGCGGAGACAAGCTGGTTATTCACAACGCCTCTTTTGATCTCGGATTTCTCAATGCGGAGCTTGAGCGCATTGGCCGGTGTATACTTCCATCTACCCAAGCGGTCGACACTATGGCGCTTGTGCGGCGAAAATATCCCGGGGCGCCAGCCAATCTGGATGCGCTCTGCCGGCGCTTCGAGATCGACAATTCCGAGCGCAACCTGCATGGCGCCCGGTTGGACTCTCAACTTCTCGCTGAGGTATATCTCGAACTGATCGGCGGCCGCCAGCCCGACTTGGTGCTGCCGGCGAGCCAGAAGTGTGGCTCTGATGAGAGTGCGGATGCGGAGGCCAAGAAAGCCCGTGAGCCGCGTTCCCACGCGCCGAGCAGCGAGGAAATAGCGGCCCATGACGCTTTTATCGCCAACCTCGAAAATTCAATCTGGAAAAATTAACAAACCGCCGAGTTAAGCATTGATCTTGGGTGTTTCGCCAACGATTTGATTTTGATGCTGCTGGCGATAGAGCGCCAGGAAATCGATGGGATTTAGCATGAGCGGCGGAAAGCCGCCATCCCTTGTAGCATCGGACAACACGCGCCGGGCGAAAGGAAAAAGCATGCGCGGACATTCTACCAGCAGAACTGGTTGAATGGATTCCTTGGGCACACCAGTAATGAGGCAAACGGCACCGTAGGTGAGGTCAAGCATGAAAAGGGTAGTCTGACCATTTTTACCACTAGCGGTGATACGGAGCCCGATCTCATAGTTGTCGTTTTGCAGCGGGCGGGCCTGAACTTCGACATTGACCTTGATGTCGGGTGCCTCCGGCGCGGCGACAAGACTGTCCGGTGCGCCGGGGTTCTCGAAGGATAAATCCTTTACATATTGCGACTGGATGCGGATTTGCGGCGCACTTGTTTCCCCGGTTGGCTGCGCTCTGATGGCACTGTCACCGCTACTTTCCGTCGTATTTTCAGCTGTTGGTCTCGTGACTTTCTGGGATTTCTCGTTTTCCACCTCGTTTTGTATTTCCTTCTTGGATTTGTCCTCATTGGCCATATCTTATTACCTTTCGTCCAACGTACTAATACAGGCGCATTAAAACGGGAAAGACTAGCACAGCGAGACCTTTAGTCCCTGTCTATTCGTTTTCCATCGACCGGAGGTGTACCGTCCGTTTCTGACCCACTGATATCCTTGAAATCGCCGTCAATAACGGTGTCACCATGACTGGCGTCGCTATGCCCGCCCCAAGCCTCAAATTTATGTATGCGGGTACGAATTGCAACGAGAATTGTACTTAGAACGAGACGGCGGAGAACCGGGACGAGCAGAAGTGCGCCTAGCACATCGGTTATGAATCCGGGCGTTAGCAGTAGGAAAGCGGCGAGCACTAGCACCGCGCCATGGGCGAATTCTGCCACGGGTAGCTTGTCTTTAGCGACTTGCTCACGCGCGCGGGCTATCATTTGCCGACCCTGTTGTCTGAGGATTGCGCCGCCGACGAGAGCAGTGGCAAAAATCATGCCAATCGTTAGCCAGGCACCAATTTGACTGCCGACCTCTACGAAAAGGTAAATTTCGGCTGCTGGAACAGCGAGAAACAAGAACATAGGAAACATAGCGGAGCTTGCGGTTTTTGTGGCGAAGGTCTATTTGTTAAGTATGATGGGCTGCCATAGGTAGTAGCAGGTGCGGCATTGTGCGCGGGCGCGGCGTTGAGCATTTTTGATCAAGCAAAATGCAATATGCTTTCCGCTAGCCTTCTATGGGTTTCGACGCGCAGGCAAGAGTAAGGGAATATGTCTGACGGGTTCCAATATTTCGACATAATTTTTTTCGCGCTGATCGCGGTATTCGTGATTTTGCGCCTGAGGAGCGCGCTCGGTCGTCGCACTGGCCAGGAGCGGCAACGTCCGAACGATATATTCTCGCGCTCCACCGAGCCGGACGAGCAGAATACGGGGAAGGTGGTTCACCTGCCAGGACACGGCGATGAGACGGATGACGAATTATTTGAGAAGGAGATGTCGGATATCGGTCAGCGCGATACCGGAAAATCCGAAGAAAAGCGTGACGAGGTGGAAGATATTCGCGCTGGCCTAACGCGTATCCGCATGGCCGACCCAGAATTTAGCCCGCGCGCCTTCCTCGCCGGCGCTAAAGGTGCATTTGAGATAGTTGTTGAAGCTTTCGCCACCGGCGATACCGCTACCTTGCGCCCGCTTTTGGGCGATGATGTTTATGACGAGTTTGCAGATGTCATTCGGGCGCGGATCTCCGCGAAGGAAACCACCGAGACGACCATCGTCGCGCTCGATTCCGCTGATATCACTTCAGCTGAGCTTGTCGGCAGCACAGCCCGGGTGACTGTCCGCTTCTCTAGCCAGCAAATGAGTGTCACCAAAGATGTCGCCGGTGATGTGGTGGATGGCGAAGTCGACAGGGTGGTGCGCGTCGTTGATTTGTGGGCCTTCGCGCACAACATTAACTCGGACGATCCGACCTGGGCTCTGATCGAGACCCGCACACCAGACGATTGAGCTTTCTTGTGCCGCGCGCCGGTTTAGCCGCCTGGCCCGTCCTTCTTCCCATACTATTGTTGTTGGCCTCCTGCGCGCCGGTGTTGGAGCGCGAGACCGAAAATGTGCCCGCTGCTTCGCTTGCCGATACGCTGCACTTGCGCCCTGTCGGCTACGACGACTTGTTGGGTTGGAATGCTGACCACCACGGTGAGGCGTTGCGTGCCTTTGTTCGCTCCTGCGAAAAGATGCTGTGGCGCAAACCGAGCGCTGCAATCGGTGGCGTTATCCCTGGCACAAACGACGCTTGGCGCGATGCCTGCGAGGCGGCGGGTGCGCGAGATATACAAGATCATCGAGCAGCGCGACACTTTTTCGAGGATTGGTTCAGGCCCTACGCTGTTTTGAACAATGGTCGCGAGAGGGGCCTCTTCACTGGTTACTTTGAGCCCGAACTTGCTGGCTCCCTAGAGCCTGGCAATGGTTACGATGTCGCGCTTTACGGGCGGCCGGCCGATTTGGTGACCGTCTCCCTTGGGCGCTTCCACGAAAACCTTGCTGGCGAGCGCATTGCTGGGCGGGTGGTTGATGGCACCCTCATACCCTACCCGAACCGGGCACAGATCGATAACGGCGCGCTCCAAGGTCAGAATCTCGAATTGGTTTGGGTCAACAGCGCAGTGGATGCCTTCTTTCTTCATATCCAGGGCTCGGGCCGGGTGCGGCTAGACAATGGCGAAGCAAGGAGGATCGGCTATGCGGCGAGCAACGGTCAGCCGTATCTTGCCATCGGACGCAGCTTGGTGCGACGCGGCGAGCTGAGCCGTGAGGAAGTCAGTATGCAGTCTATTCGTGCCTGGCTTGAGGCTAATCCGGCAGCAGCGCCCAGAGTTATGCGGGAGAACAATTCCTATATCTTCTTCCGCTGGCTCGGCGGCAAGAATGCCAAGCTCGGGCCTGAGGGCGCTCAAGGCGTGCCGCTCCTGGCCGGTCGTTCACTCGCTATCGACCGTCGTTTTTTACCGCTTGGCGCGCCGATCTGGCTCGAAGCTCTCGCACCCAATGGTGATCCGGCAAAATCTGATCGGATGCTGCGCCGTCTGTTGATCAGCCAGGATACCGGCGGCGCTATTCGCGGGCCGGTGCGTGGCGATGTCTTCTGGGGCACCGGGCACACAGCGGGTGAGATCGCCGGGCGCATGAACCATCAGGGTCGCTATTGGCTAATGCTACCGCGTGATCTCGACGTACGCGTCTTGATCAATTAAATTTTTGCCAATCTTGAGCGGGGAAGGCTCAACATGAACACATCGCCAAACGACCAAAGCCCCCGGGTTGCTCTTTTTGTCACCTGCCTGGTCGATTTGTTTCGCCCGAGCATTGGCTTTGCTGCGGTCAAATTATTGGAAGCGGCGGGTTGCACCGTCGAGGTGCCGAGTGCGCAGACCTGTTGCGGACAGCCGGCGCATAATTCCGGTGACAAGGGATCTAGCCGAGCCATCGCTTGCCAGGTGATCGCGGCCTTCGAGAGCTTCGACGCGGTGGTCGCGCCGTCGGGCTCCTGCGCCGGCATGATCAAACATCATTATCCTGCACTCTTCGCAGATGACGAAAGCTGGCATTCCCGTGCTAAAGCGCTCGCCACTAAGACCTTTGAGTTAATGTCGTATCTTGTCGACGAACTCGGCGTGGAGAATGTCGAGGCGTGTTTTGATGGTAGTGTAACCTATCACGACAGCTGCGCCGGTCTGCGCGAGCTCGGTGTGCGCGAGCAACCGCGGCGGCTGCTAGCGGGCGTCTCCGGTCTCGAAATGAAGGACCTTCCCGGCGCGGAAGAGTGTTGTGGTTTTGGCGGCACCTTCTGCATTAAATATCCCGATATTTCGACTCGTATGGTGAGCGACAAGGTGGTGGATATCGCTGCTACGGGCGCCAATACCCTGCTTGCAGGAGATCTTGGCTGTTTGCTCAACATGGCCGGGCGGCTCAGCCGTGAGGGTCGCAATATCGAAGTACGCCATGTTGCCGAGGTGCTCGCGGATATGGCGGACGGACCCGCCATCGGCGAGAGCAAATCACCGCGGCGGATGGGTTGAGGGGAAGATGGAACCGACCAGCCATGATTTCGTTGCGCGCGCGCGCAAGGGCCTTGGTGAAGATGGGCTGCAGGAAGCACTTGCGCGCTTTCGCACGGGCTTCTCCGCCAAGCGCGCCGAGGCGGCGGCGCGTCTGCCGGAATTCGAGGCACTGCGCGACGAAGCGGTCGAGATAAAGGCCCATACCATTGACCATCTCGATTTCTATCTTGAGCACTTCGCTAACAAGGTTGAGGAGAGCGGTGGCGAGGTGCATTGGTGTGTAACGCCGCAAGAGGCGCGCCAGACGGTACTCGATATCTGCTGCGCGGCGAACGCGAAGACAGTGACAAAATCAAAATCGATGATCGGCGAAGAAATCGCCCTCAATCCGTTTCTCGAGGAGAATGGTATTGAGCCGGTGGAGACCGACCTCGGTGAGTACATCGTTCAGCTCGCCGGGGAATACCCCAGTCATATTATCGCGCCGGCAATACACAAGACCAAAGACCAGGTTTCCGACTTGTTCTTTGAGCGGCATAAGGAACACGGTGCTACGAAGCGCCTTGAAGAGGTGGACGAACTTGTGGACGAGGCACGCGCCATGCTGCGCCAACGTTTTATCGCTGCTGATGTCGGCATTACGGGTGCCAACTTCCTCGTCGCCGAGACGGGTACCACCGCCATCGTCACCAATGAGGGCAATGGCGACCTGACGCAGATTTTGCCGCGCGTGCATATTGTGCTCGCCACCTTGGAGAAGGCTATCCCAACGCTCGAGGATATGAGCACCATCCTTCGTTTGCTGGCGCGCTCGGCTACGGGCCAAGAATTTTCCGCTTATACCACTCTTTCGACTGGGCCGAGACGTTCGAGCGATCTTGATGGACCGGAGCAATTCCACGTCATTTTGCTCGACAATGGACGCAGCAATATCTTGAACTCCGAATTCCGCGAGGCGCTTCACTGCATCAAGTGCGGCGCTTGCATGAATCATTGTCCGGTCTATGGTTCAATTGGCGGCCACGCCTATGGCTGGGTCTATCCCGGTCCGATCGGAGCGGTGCTGACGCCGCACCTCGTTGGTCTTGAGGAAGCCCATCACTTGCCCAACGCTTCGACATTTTGCGGCCGTTGCGAGGCGGTGTGTCCGATGCGCATACCGCTGCCTGGCCTGATGCGACGTTGGCGTGAGCGCGAATTCGAAGCCCGCCTACAACTGCCGCGCCATCGCCAGAGCCTGGCGCTTTGGTCTTGGTTCGCCCGCCGCCCGGCTCTCTATCGTATGATGAGTGGTTTGGCGCGAGCGTTGTTGAGCGTCCTTGGCGGGCGCAAAGGGTACATCTATAGCCTACCTTTCGGCCGGAGCTGGACGGCTACGCGCGACATGCCGGCGCCGGAAGGCGGCTCGTTCCACAGCCAATGGCGACGGCGATGAACACTGGAGACGGTCGCGCCCGGATTATGGGCGCGCTTCGCCAAGGCCTAGGACGCGGCGAGCTCTCCGCCGAGCGCAAGGTCGAACTCAAGGCTCGGCTAGACTCGCCAAAAACTAATCTTGTGCCGGCGCGAGGTAATAAATCGCAGGATGCGCGTATCACGCTCTTCGTCGAAATGGCCAAAGCGGTGCAGGCAAGCGTTACGCGCGTTCCTGGCGTCACGGATGTCCCAGGAGCGGTGACGGATTATCTCGCAGAGAACAATCTGCCAAGCGATATCGTCATGGCGCCCGACGAGAATCTTGACGCCTATCCTTGGGCTGAGCGCCCGCTGCTCAATATTCGCCGGGATAAGGCATCGGATGCAGATCAGGTAAGCGTGACCACCGCCGAGATGGGATTTTCGGAGACCGGTACGTTAATGTTGACCTCGGGGGCGACGCGTCCTTCAACGCTTAACTTCCTGCCGGAGAATCATATCGTCATCCTGCGCGCTGGCCAAATTACTGGCGGTTATGAAGAAGGCTGGCGGCATTTACGCGAGAGAGGTGATGGCTACTTTATGCCGCGTACGGTAAATTTGATCACCGGTCCGTCGCGCACCGGCGATATCGAACAGACCATACAGCTCGGCGCCCATGGTCCCCGGCGACTACATATCATTATCGTTGAGGATTGACTCTGGTGGCCGGTAAGCGCCCCCTTAGCCGTGAAGAGCAAGCGCTCTGGCACAAGGTCATGAGCGATGTTGAACCTCTCGACTCTGACGCTCCTCCCGAGAACCAGTCCGGCGCAACCAAGGCGAAGAACAAAACAAAAAAACTTTTCAAACAAGATAAAACTAGGTCGTCCACCTCTCCCTCACCGCTTCTTGCCCCTAAACCTGAACGCTATCCGGAACTAGCGCCGGGCAAGGCCGCCGGACTCGACAAGCGTAATGCCCAGCGTCTAAAGCGCGGCCAGCTCCGCCCCGAGGCGCGGGTTGACCTTCACGGCATGACACAGGCCGAAGCTTATACGGAGCTCAACAGCTTCATCGCTGAATGCCAGATGTTGGGCTTGCGCACGGTGCTGGTGATTACTGGAAAGGGCTCGGTAAAGGATGGCGGCGTACTGCGCCGTATGGTTCCACGTTGGCTCAACCAGCCGCCGCTCCGCGCCATGGTTGTCGCCATCGAACAGGCGGTACCGCGTGACGGGGGCCTTGGCGCATATTACCTCCTGTTACGCCGGCGGCGTTAAAACGATGGGGTGGGTTGCCTACATTAAGAAAACTTCCCGGGAACTCAAGATTGAGGCCCTCGCGATGTATTACGCCATCCGCCATCCGAAGACGCCTTGGTCGATGCGGCTGGTGCTGGTTTTCATTTTGCTCTACGCCGTGAACCCGATAGACATTATTCCGGATTTCATCCCGGTGCTTGGAATGCTAGATGACATCGTCATTATCGCCGCTGGCCTGTGGCTTGCACGGCGTCTGATTCCAGAAGCGGTATTGGAAGAATGCCGTAAAAAGGCTCGTACCATAGACCGCGAAGGCGGTTTGATCCGAAGCTTTTTTAAAGACTAGAGGATAAACTTGCTGAGGTCTGAATCCTTGGCAAGGTCCGAGACGCGGGATTCGACATAAGTCTTGTCGATGGCGATGGTCTCGCCACTCTTGTCGGTGGCGTTGAAGCTGATTTCTTCCAGGAGCTTTTCCATTACTGTATGCAGTCGGCGTGCGCCTATATTTTCGATCGTGTGATTCACCTCGGCCGCGAGGTCGGAGATGGTGTCGATCGCCTCCTCGTTGAAATCGAGCGTTACTTTTTCGGTGCCAAGGAGCGCAGTGTATTGTCGGATGAGGCTATTTTCTGGCTCGGTTAGAATTTGCTTCAGGTCATCCCGGGTAAGTGCCTGAAGTTCGACGCGTATCGGTAGGCGACCTTGAAGCTCTGGCAGCAGATCCGCTGGCTTGGCGAGATGGAAGGCGCCCGATGCGATGAACAGAATATGGTCGGTCGAGATGGTGCCGTGTTTGGTCGCCACCGCAGTGCCCTCAATCAGAGGCAGTAGGTCGCGTTGCACGCCCTCGCGGCTGACATCGGCGCCGAGCCGGTCGGATCGTGCGCAAATTTTGTCGATCTCATCGATAAAGACGATTCCGTTATTGGCAGCGTTCTCTAGCGCCTCGCGTATCACCTTGTCCTGATCGAGTAGCCGGTCACTCTCTTCCTCCATTAGCACATCGTAGGATTCTCCGACTGCCATGCGTTTTGGTTTCTTTTGCTCGCCCATCGCCTTCCCGAGCATATCGCCGAGATTGAGCATGCCCATCTGTGCTCCTGGCATGCCGGGGATTTCGAAGGTCGGCAGGGAAGCGCCTGCGTTTTCAGATACTTCTATATCGATTTCTTTCTCCGCCAGTTCTCCATTGCGCAGCTTTTCGCGGAACTTGCGCCGCGTGTCCTGAGCGGCATTCTTGCCGACCAATGCATCTAACACGCGCTCTTCGGCATGGAGCTCCGCCTTGGCGGTGACCTCCTTGCGCATCCGTTCTCGGGTCATGTGGATCGAGATCTCCACAAGATCGCGTACGATCTGCTCGACGTCGCGTCCGACATAGCCAACCTCCGTGAATTTGGTCGCCTCCACTTTCAGGAATGGCGCCTGGGCAAGGCGCGCAAGTCGACGCGCGATCTCGGTCTTGCCGACGCCGGTCGGACCAATCATTAGGATGTTCTTGGGCAGGACTTCTTCGCGCAGATCCTCTGGCAATTGCTGGCGACGCCAGCGATTGCGCACGGCGATGGCGACGGAGCGCTTGGCGTTGTCCTGGCCGACGATGAAACGGTCGAGCTCGGAAACGATTTCGCGTGGGCTGAAACTTGTCATTTGGGTATTTTCTCCACCACCAGGGCACTGTTCGTGTAAACGCAGATATCGGCGGCGATGGCCATGGCCTTCCGCGCCACAGCTTCGGCGCCGAGCTCGTCCATGTCGACGAGCGCGCGCGCCGCGGCGAGCGCGTAATTTCCGCCTGAGCCGATGGCGATCAGACCGTCTTCGGGCTCAAGCACGTCGCCGGTGCCGGTCAACACCAGGGAGATGTTGGCATCGGCCACTGCCATCATCGCTTCGAGGCGACGGAGATAGCGGTCCGTACGCCAATCTTTGGCAAGCTCGACGCAGGCGCGCATAAGTTGTCCGGGATGCTGTTCGAGTTTGCCTTCAAGGCGCTCGAAGAGAGTGAACGCGTCGGCCGTAGCGCCGGCAAAACCGGCGATGATTTCGCTACTAGAGCCCAAGCGACGCACCTTACGAGCGTTCGATTTGATCACTGTCTGGCCGAGAGTAACCTGGCCATCGCCGGCGATGACGACGGTGTCGTCCTTGCGCACTGATAAGATGGTTGTTCCGTGCCAAACGGCGGTGTCGGATGAGTCGGTTTTGATGGCAATCTCCCTTGCGGCGCCTAAGGGTCGTGGGTTGGCGCTTCTGCCTCAACCATGTGGTGATTGGCCCCGCCGGGTCAAGCCTCTGGCGAAACATTCCTGTTCTTGCTACAACGGCGCCCGACTATCCCTGGATTTCGGACCTCACGTCCCTTAGAGAGCAACCGCGTCATGAAACAGCCGTCGCGTTCCTCCCGCGTTGAGCGGGTGACCAAAGAAACTAGTATCGTTGTCGATGTCAATCTCGACGGCGAAGGCGCTTATGACATTTCCACCGGCATTGGCTTTCTCGACCATATGCTGGAGCAACTTTCGCGCCATAGTCTGATCGACCTCACCCTAAAGGCGGAAGGCGATCTCGAAGTGACCTATCACCACACCACCGAGGACAGTGGTATCGCGCTCGGCGAGGCGTTAAGTCTGGCGCTTGGTGACAAGCGCGGCATTACACGCTATGGCAGCGCGTTCGTGCCGATGGACGAGGCCTGTGTGCGCGTTAGCCTCGATATAAGTAATCGGCCGTACCTCGTTTGGCGGGTCGACTTCCAGCGCCCACGCCTAGACGATATGGATACTGAGCATTTCAAGGAATGGTTTCAGGCCTTTGCCCAGTCGGCGGGGATCACGCTCCATGTCGAGTGCCTCTATGGCGATAACAGTCATCACATCGTCGAGGCCTGCTTTAAGGCGCTGGCGCGCGCGCTGCGCGAAGCTATGACCCTTGATCCGAGATCGGCGACGATGATCCCTTCCACCAAGGGGACACTTGGCGGCGAGGCGGAGGTTTGAGGCCACCATGCGCTATTTCACGGCCCATCTCCCCCAGGCACTGAACCGCGGCCCGGCTGCGGAAGGTGAGGCGGCGACCCACGCCGACAAGGTGCTCGGCGGGGTGGTGCTGCTGCGTGAGGGCTTCAACTGGCTCGCCTTTGTCTTCTCCGTTCTCTGGGCGATCGCCCACGGTTTGTGGCTAACGGCGTTGGCGATGACTTTAGCGCTCGCTCTGATCGTCGGGCTACCTGAAATCTTCGCACCCGATTGGCGTATACGCGCGATTCTTTTGATCGGCTATGCGGTGATTTGCGGTTTCGGCGGGAATGACTGGCGGCGCCTTGGTCTGGCGCATAGCGGCTGGGAGCTGGTCGCTGTCGTCGCTGCCCGCGACCGCGCCCATGCTTTTCTGCGCTTCGCCCACTTACTGGACAAGAGCAACTCATCCAATAGTGGCCAGACAGTGCTGTCTGCGTCGCCGTTGCATCCGCCTGACCTGCCGACGGGCCCTAGGCTCGACCTTGGCCCCAATCCAGGCTTCTGGTCATGACCGTCGTCATCATCGATTACGGTTCGGGAAACCTACGCTCCGCCGCAAAGGCCTTTGAACACGCGGCGGGAGCGAACGGCGTGGAGATCTGCGTCACTGAGGATGCCAGGGAGGTAGTAAGCGCCGAACGCATAGTGCTGCCCGGCGTTGGCGCTTTCGCCGAATGCAAGCGTGGCGTTGAGGCGCTCTCTGGTATGCGTGATGCACTGGAAGAGGCGGTGATCGGCCGCGGCGTGCCTTTTCTTGGTATCTGCGTCGGCATGCAATTGATGGCGCGGACGAGTTATGAGAATGGCAGCCATGAAGGCTTTGGCTGGATTGATGGCGAAGTAGTAGCACTCGCACCAGCCAACGGCCTCAAGGTGCCGCATATGGGCTGGAACGATCTCAGCATCTCCACGCCGGATCACCCGGTATTAACCGGGCTGAAGAGCGGCACCCACGCCTATTTCGTGCATGGCTATCATCTGCAGTGCGAGCGCGCGAGCGATATCGTCGCTACGGTGGAGTATGGTGCGGCGCTCACCGCCATCGTCGGGCGCGGCAATATGATCGGCACCCAGTTTCACCCGGAAAAAAGCCAGAAGGCGGGCCTTCGCCTGATTGCCAATTTCCTCGGTTGGCAGCCATAATGAGGCGGCAATGATAGAGGGTGATGTGACGGCGGAGGTGACGGTTGAAAAGACCGCTAAGCTCGGTAGGCGCGCGCTCCGAGAGTTGTGCGATGCGGCGTCCGAAGCGATTCAAGATGGCGCCGGCTTCGGCTGGCTGCGTCCGCCGCCAGCCGAAGATTTTGAGCGTTACTGGCGGGGCGTGACGCTAGTGCCAGAGCGCACCCTTTTGGTTGGTAAGCTCGACGGAGTGATCGGTGGCTCGGTTCAGCTCGTCTCGCCGCCGCCGCAAAAAGAGGCCTGGGCGTTTGCTTGCCTGATCGATACTCACTTCGTCGCCCCCTGGGCGCGCGGCTACGGCATGGCGCGCGAGCTCCTGGAGCACGTCGAGGAGGAGGCGCGCGAACATGGCTTTGCGGCGATGAATCTTTCGGTGCGTGAAACCCAGGAGGCAGCGGTGAACCTCTACGAGACTTTGGGCTTCAAGTGCTGGGGTATCCATCCAAAATACGCCTTTGTCGACGGCAAGACCGTCTCGGGCCATTATTATTGCAAGGAATTATGATCCTTTATCCAGCAATCGACCTTAAGGACGGTCAATGCGTGCGTCTGCTGCGCGGCCAGATGGCCGATGTTACCGTGTTCTCCGACAACCCCGGAGACCAGGCGCGAAGCTTTGAGGCCGCCGGCTTTGAGTGGACCCATGTGGTTGATCTCAATGGCGCCTTCGCCGGGAAGCCGGTGAATGACGAGGCTGTCGAGGCGATCCGCGGCGCGGTAAAAATTCCTATCCAACTTGGTGGCGGCATCCGGGATCGGGCGACCATCGATCATTGGTTGTCGCGCGGCATCGATAGGTTGATTCTCGGCACGACAGCTTTGCGCGATCCCGCATTCGTCAAAAGAGCCTGCCGCGATCATCCGGGGCGCATCGCCATCGGCATCGACGCACGCGATGGGCGTGTTGCGGTGGAGGGCTGGGCTAAGACCTCGGATATGCTGGCGACAGACCTCGCAAAGGCTTTCGAGGATGCCGGTGCGGTGGCGATCATCTATACGGACATCAGCCGTGACGGCGCAATGCAGGGACCCAATGTAGAGGCGACCGCGGCGCTCGCGCGGCGCATCACTACACCGGTGATCGCCTCAGGCGGCATCTCCTGCCATGACGATCTTGCTGCCCTCAAGGCGGAAGAGGATGCTGGCATCGCGGGTGTGATCTGCGGCCGGGCGCTTTATGACGGGCGCGTTGAAGCGGATACTGCTCTTGCGCTTTTGGCTGCGTGATTGCTCCATGCTTAAAATGCGTATCATTCCCTGCCTCGACGTTCATGATGGGCGCGTTGTTAAGGGCGTCAATTTCGTCGATCTGGTCGATGCCGGTGATCCGGTGGAGCAGGCCAGGGTCTATGACGAACAGGGTGCAGACGAGCTTTGCTTTCTCGATATCACGGCCACCCTTGAGGGGCGTGAGAGCATGTATGAGGTGATCTGGCGCACCGCTAGGGTTTGCTTCATGCCGCTCACCGTTGGTGGTGGTGTGCGCGAAACCGAAGATGTGCGTAAGCTGCTCCTGGCCGGCGCCGACAAGGTGTCGATAAACTCCGCGGCGGTAGATCGACCAGAATTCGTCGCTGAGGCGGCGGAAAAATTTGGCCGGCAATGCATCGTCGTAGCGATTGACGCCAAACGCACCGGCTCGCAGCAATTCGAAATTTTCACCCATGGCGGGCGTGAGCCAACCGGCATTGAAGCCATTTCGTGGGCGAAGCGTATGACCGAACTCGGTGCCGGAGAGATCCTGCTGACTTCGATGGACCGCGACGGCACCAAGAAAGGCTTCGATATTGAGCTGACACGCGCTGTAGCGGACGCGGTTGGCGTGCCGGTGATCGCGTCGGGCGGTGTCGGAACTCTTGATCATCTCGTCGCTGGCATTCGCGAAGGCCACGCCACGGCTGTCCTCGCTGCTTCGATCTTTCATTTCGGCGAGCACACTATCTCCGAAGCCAAGACCCATATGCGCGCTGCCAACGTGCCCGTGCGTTGATCCTGGCGTTCAGACGCACTATCCATGACACAGAGCGGCATCTAGGAGAGAACCATGGCTGATAGTGATTCGGTGCTCGACGAGCTTTACGGCGTGATCGTTAGCCGCAAGTTCGGCGATCCGAAGAAATCCTACACGGCGAAGAAGTTCGCCAAAGGCACGGACCATATCGCCAAGAAAATCGGTGAAGAGGCTACTGAGGTGGTGATCGCTGCTACGCGCCGCGAGCGCGACGAAATTCTAGCCGAGAGCGCAGATCTCCTGTTCCATCTCCTTATTCTCTGGGCCGATCGGGGCATTCGCCCGGAGGAAGCGCTTGAGGTATTGCGAGAACGCCGCGGCGTCTCTGGCCTGGACGAGAAAAAATCCCGCGCTGAAAAATAGCGCGAAAGTTACGGAGGTGGGCATGAGCTACGATCCAAATAACATTTTTGCCAAAATTCTACGCGGAGAGATACCTAACGATACGGTATTTGAAGACGATGAGGTGTTGGCTTTCCGTGACATAAATCCGCAGGCTCCGGTCCATGTGTTGGTGATCCCGAAAGGTGAGTATTTGTCGCTTGACGATTTCACCCGAGATGCTCCGGCTGATGTCGTCGGGCGGTTTTTCCAGAAGGCAGGTGAGATTGCGCGTCAGCTCGGCGTCGATGGTGAGGGTTACCGCGCCATTGCCAATATTGGTGGCCATGGCGGCCAGGAAGTGCCCCACTTTCATCTCCATATCTGTGGGGGCGGCTGGCTTGGGCGTATGATTGCTAGGGAATAAAGGTGAATGAACCGCGTTCGTTGTGGGCCATGCCGCAAGTTCGGGTTTTATCTTAACCGCCATGGATCGGTGGAAAGATCGTCAGCACGTCACCGGAAGTAACCGCCTTCGCTGCGCGTTCGCCCGCCGGTACCGGTTCGTCGTTGAGGAGTGTCACATGGGCATCGGGGTTTGCGAGGCCAAATTTAACTAAGGCGTCAGCTACGCTCGCGCCTTTGAGCAACTCGATTTCTCGCTCCTGATTAGGCGGTTCAGGTGGCCGGATGGCAACTGACTTGATGGTGATCTTCACGCCTTATTCTTAATTCCTATGCAAGCGACAGGCGCTGCAGCGTCTGTGTCGTTGGCACGCCTTCATTGTCCCAGCCGCGCAGCTCATAATAAGCAGGTAGCATCTTGCCGAGTTCGGCCACTTTGCCTTTACCAGAGCCGGATTTGAGTTTCTCGGTGAGGATGCGTTTGGGCAGAGTATCGTCCTTGCTGGTCAGGCCGGCAGCCAGATTGAACTGGCGCTCAAGATTCCAAATACGTTCGCCCATTTCCGCCATCCGTTCGGCGCTCCAGCCTCCGCCGCAGGCTGCGTCGACTTGCGCAGCTACATCGTTTAAATTCCACACGCTCATCGGGAAGAGGCAAATGCCAGCTGAATCGACAGCCGCCACGGTGTTCTGCGATTCGTAGACTATTTTGGCCTTACCTTCGAGTGGGCCTCCCTCGAAGTCATCTCCATAGGGGTCGGCCTTTAGGTGGCAGGCTCCGCGGTTGCTGGTAGCGTAGGCGAGTGCCATACCCTGCATGGAGCGACCGTCATAACCGGGGAACTCCTGTCCCTTGACGACCATGGCGAAATCCGGCTGGCCGTATTTCTCGCAGAGGAGCTTTGCGCCAAGGCCGAGATCGGCGCCGAAGCCCTTGCCGAGGCCGGCTAGCTTGACGCTTTCAACCAATGCCTCCGCCGAACCGAAATTCAATTTTAAGCCGCCGGTTTCCTTGTCGCCGATGGCGCCGGTCTCGTAGAGCTCCATCGCTGCTGAGAGGGTTGCGCCAAAGGAGATCGGATCCATGCCCTCCTCATTGCACACCTGATTGGCGAAGGTCGCCGCCTCGATATCGTCGATACCGACCATGGGTGCTAGTGCATAGGCTGATTCATATTCGAGCCCGCCCGAGGCTTTTTTGTAGCGTTCGCCGTTCTTAGCGGAGAAATGGGTGGGATCTAGCTTGGAGACGCGGCCGCAGCCGATAGTGCAGCTGAAGCAGGCCTTTCCGTTGATCATATTCGTACCACCATCAGTTCGCCGGTTTGCAGCCATGGCGGCGGCACCGACCTTGCTCGCGCTCTCGAACTGAACATCGCGGTTGTTACGCGTCGGTAGGCTACCGAAAGCCTGGGTGATGTCGAGCATGGAGATCGTGCCCGTCGCGGCAAGGCCGGCGCGGTCGGGGCTGGGGTCAAGCTTGTCGCGCGCGGCTCGCACGGCGGTTTCGAAGCCACCTGGATCCTTCACGGCAACACCCTTGGTGCCGCGCACGGCGATCGCTTTTAAATTCTTTGCGCCCATCACCGCGCCGACGCCGGAGCGTCCCGCTGCGCGATCGAGATCGTTTACCACGCAGGCATAGCGGTTGAGGGTTTCGCCGGCACGCCCGATTGAGGCGATACGTATGCGCTGATCGCTATGGCGCTCTTTGAGAGCCGCCTCGGTGTCCCACACCGATTTGCCCCAGATGAAGCCCCCCGCATCGTATAACTCGGCGTCGTCGTCCTCGATGTGGAGATATACCGGCTTGTCTGATTTGCCGGTTACTATCACCATATCCCAGCCAGCGAGGCGCAACTCGCCACCCCATTGGCCACCGGAATTGGAGCACGCGATGGCGCCGGTGAGCGCCCCCTTGGTGACCACTACATAGCGCCCGCCGGTGGCAGCGGGGGTGCCGGTGAGCGGGCCGGTGGCGAAGATAAGTACATTGCCGGTTGAGAGCGCATCGGCTGCTGGATCCATCTCCTCAGCGAGATATTTGCTGGCGAGTCCGCGTGCACCGAGATATTGCCCAGCCCAGTCCATGTTCATGGCCTCCGCCGTGCAGGTTCCCTTGGTGAGATCAACGCGAAGAATTTTCTTGTGCCATGCCATGGGTTCGCTTCGCTCCGCTGATTTGTTTAGATTAACGCCCGCGTTTCTAAACCTGGTGGTTGAGCCTTTGATAGGATAGCATCGCGACGATATTTACTCGCTCTGCACTGCCGCCGCTCTAGAGATCAGCCAGAGTGTAGGCGACGCGCATGTTCTGATGATAGTCCCACTCTGGGAGTTTCATCCGCCCTGCCGCTCAGGTCAAGAGCTCCTTGCCGCGACTATGAAAGGTGGTGGGCAAAAAATTCTGCAGTGCGTGAATTTGCCTGTTCGGCACATGCGGTGTCGAAATGTTCGCCGCCGGTGCGGGCGAAGGCGTGATCCACGTTTGCGTAGGAATGAATCGTCACCTTGGCGTTGTCGGTGAGGCCTTCCTTAATTGCCGTTTGCGCCTCCGTGGGCACGAACTGATCGAGCTCAGCGATATGCATCATGTGCGGACCAGTGATATTGCCCCCTTCGCTGAGGGCGTCCTGGATGCCGACGCCGTAATAGCCAACGGAAGCGTCCACCTTGGTGCGCGCGGCGACCAGGTAAGCTAGTAGGCCGCCGAGGCAATAGCCAACCGCACCGACCTTGCCGCTGCAGCAGTCGAGGGCGCGCAACTGCTCAAGCGCCGCGCTCGCATCAACGACTCCCTTATCCATGTCGAAGCCCTTATAAAGGCCAAAGGCATGGCCCCATTCGCCTTCCGTCATGTCCGAGAGCTCGACCCCCGGCTCTTGTCGCCAGAAAAGATCGGGGCAGAGTGCCACGTAACCTTGGGCCGCTAGCCGGTGGCAGGTCTCACGCATGAAATAATTGATTCCGAAAATCTCCTGCAGCACGATGACCCCAGCGCCCCTTCCAGAATCTGGTGCCGCAAGAAAACCCTGAAAGCCTCCGCCATCATCGGCCTTGATGTCGATCATTCTTCCCGGCATAATTTTTTTCTCCCTGTTTCATATCAAACGGCCAAACACCTATGCGCGGTTTCATGTTGTATCAGCAATTGCTTGGTCGCGCAGCCCCTGCCGCCGGAGAAGCCGCCGATCCAGCCTCCCGATCCAGTGATGCGGTGGCACGGCACGACGATGGCGATGGGATTAGCACCGCAGGCGCCGCCGACCGCTCGCGGAGCGGAATCAACTTCACTTGCGATATCGCCATAGGTCCGCGTCTCACCGTAGGGCACGGCGCTGAGCGCACGCCACACCTTTTGCCGAAACGGCGTGCCCGCTGCGCGGAGCGGTAGCTCGAAATGCGTTAGCTTGCCGGCGAAATAGGCGTCGAGCTGGCGTACCGTCTCTGCCGCGACACCGGGCTTGGGCACGTCCATCGTTACATTGCCGATGGCACCGAATTCAAGCAGGATGAGCGCCTCGCCATCAGTCTCGATTGTAACCGGCCCGACGGGCGTGTAGACACGATGGCGAGTGGTGGCACCCATCACGACTCGTCGGCAGTGGCGGCGGGCGGGTCGCCCGGATCAAGAGCTCTGAGCAGCAGCGTGCGCAGCGCCTGGGCATCGGTCACTGGCAGTGAGCAGGCTGCGCCGATGCAGAGATAGGCAGTGGCCTTATTATCTTTCTGAGATTTGCCATGGGCAGGATGGCCTTCGGGTATGTCGGTCTCCGGCGCGACCACATTCAGCACCCGGTTGGGCAGACTCATGCCATAGACTGTACGGATCATCGAATCTGTTTTGGTTTCGCCGCGCTTGCCTATGAGGACAATCTGTATGGCGCTGTGCAAGAGCTCAGAATTGTTGATTAGCGTTGGCATCGGCGCGAAACGTTCGCCGAGTTCTCCCGAAAAGGCATGCACCAATTGAGTTGCGCGCTCAAGATATTCTTCCTCTGCGGTCAGCAGATAGAGTTTTGCCAGCACGCCGACCAGTGTGCCGTTGCCTGCGGGCGTCGCATTGTCATGCGCCGATTTGTTGCGTGCGATTAGCTTTTCGCTGTGCGCTGGGCTGTAGTAATAGCCGCCAGCGTTGTGGTCCCAATATTGTTCGTCGAGCACCTTCACCCAATCCCGTGCCCGTTCGAGATAAGTCACCTCGCCGGTAACCTCGTTGAGCATCCGCGCGGCGCGCGACATCTCTGCATAATCGTCGAGAAATTCTATTTCCTTGATTTGCCCATGGCGCGCTGAATGACGCAGGCGCGTACCATCCGCCATCTCGCCAGCTATATAATTCCAGGCTCTTTTGGCCGCTTCTAACCAGTCAGGCCGCTCGAATACAGCGGATGCAAAAGCGAGCGCAGCGATCATAAGGCCGTTCCAATCCGCCAGCACCTTGTCGTCCCAACTTGGCCATTCACGCTTGTCGCGCGCGGCAAGCAGCTTGGCACGCAACGGCTTCATCTTTTCTTCTGTGTGCTCCGTGGCCTCGGGCTGGTGCTGGAGGCGGTTAAGAACATTGTTGCCCTCGAAATTGCCCTGGCCTGTGACGTCGTAGACCGACTTAAAGGCGTCGGCCTCGGCACCGAGCAGATCATCAATTTCGCTCTCCTGCCAGACGTAGAAGCGCCCCTCCTTCCCTTCGGAATCTGCATCGAGCGCAGAGGCGAAGGCGCCCTCTCCAGTCAGCATGTCGCGCAGCAGCCAATCGACCGTTTCCTTCGCACGTTGTCGGAACAACTCCTCGCCGCTGTCTTGCCACAACTCGGAGAGGAGTTCGAGAATCTGCGCATTGTCGTAAAGCATTTTTTCAAAATGTGGCACGAGCCAGCGCTCATCCGTGGAGTAGCGAGCATAGCCGCCGCCGAGATGATCATAGATGCCGCCCTCGCTCATGCGTCGCGCCGATAGTATGACGGCGGTGCGCATTAGTTCGGAACCGCTGCGCTTATAGTTTCGCCACAGGATGCCCAGCATCGGCACCTGGGGGAATTTCGGCGCTCCGCCGATGCCGCCGTGGCGCGGATTGACCTCGCGCAGGAGGGTCTGTCCGAAGCGCTCGACCTGAGCCTCGTCGATATCGCTGCCGGAGGAGTTTTCCGCCATCTTGCTGAGTGCAGTGACCATACTGGTGCGGTTCTTCTGCACATTCTCAGGCTCGTTGACATAGGTGTTGTGGATCAGTTTGAGCACCTCGCGAAAACCCGGTCGTCCGAAGCGCGGCTCGCGCGGAAAATATGTACCGCCCCAAAATGGTTCACCCTCGCTATTAAGGAACATTGTGAGCGGCCAGCCGCCCTGCTGGCCCATAATCATGATAGCGCGCTGATAGATGGCGTCGAGATCCGGGCGCTCTTCGCGGTCAACTTTGATGTTGACGAACAGTTCGTTCATCAACTCGGCCGTTTCGTCATGCTCGAAGCTTTCATGCGCCATAACGTGGCACCAATGGCAAGAGGAATAACCGACCGAAAGGAGGATCGGCTTGTTGCTCTCCCGCGCCTCTGCTAGCGCGGCGCTGCCCCAGGGGCGCCAATGCACAGGATTGTCACGGTGCTGTTGAAGGTAGGGACTGGACTCGCTAGCCAATTGATTGTCGCTCATATGACCCCTGCTGGCGATTCCTGCTTGATATGAGCTGCGGCGGTTCGCCCGGCGCTAAGAAGTTGTTGGCGGAATGCAAACGTGAATATATATGGAAACCGCCGCTAGGCCAGCGCAACCGCGCGGAAAGTGAAAGGGTACAATGAAAGCGACCATTGATATCTATTGTACGCCGGAAAAGGCGCGTCTTTTTCTTGGCCTACCCGATCTCGACGAAATACATCAGGTGACCCACGACGCGACGACCAAGCGAATGCGCTCCGCCCCCGGAGACATCGATCCCGAGGCACAGTTGAAAAACTGGCCGCCCGGCAGCGTCAGGGACTCGGGCGAGTTGAAAAAGAGCTTTGGGGTCGAATTTACTGGCGCTGGTGAGGTGTACAAGAACGAAAAGGGTGATAAATTGTGAGTACAGATCGGCCTTTCTACCGCAGCCATATTTTTTGCTGTGTGAACAAACGTCCCGATGGCCACGTTCGTGGCTGTTGCGAATTGTACGGCGCAAGCAAATTACGCGCTCATCTGAAGGCGCGTGTGAAGACGCGTGGCATTGAGAACGTAAGGGTTAATGCGGCGCAATGCCTGGATCGCTGCGAATTGGGGCCCACCCTGGTGATTTATCCGGAAGGAGTCTGGTATACATATCGGACGACCGGGGATCTCGACGAGATTCTCGAGCGCCATGTGGTGCAAGGCGAACGCGTCGAGCGATTGTTGCTGCATCCTGATCAGGAAGAGCATGATGAAGTGCGCCTTAATGGTTCCGAGGGCTGCACCGCTGAATAGGCGAAGCCGCTGCGGAACGCTCTCGAAAAAATACGTTTACTTATAATTTGGAGGCGCGCGGCCGTTAGTGCCGTGAGAGAGGCACGCGGAACGGCATACAGAAAAATGCGTTTCGACGATACCATATTCGCTCTTGCTAGCGCGGCGGGTAAAGCCGCAGTGACGATGGTTCGCGTTTCTGGCGACAAGGCGGGCCCCGCGTTGCGGCGTCTTACCGGCGATATGCCGCTGCCGGAAGCCCGGCGGGCTACGCTGCGCACTATTAGAGAGCCTGCGGACGGCGATGAAATAGACCGCGCTATGGTGCTTTGGTTTCCCGCTCCGGCGAGCTATACGGGAGAAGATGTCGCAGAGTTCTATATCCACGGCGGGCGCGCAGTTTTGGCGGCGCTGCTGCGGACGCTTGGTGGGTTGGAGGGCCTGCGTCCGGCTGAGGCCGGCGAATTTTCTCGCCGCGCCTTCGAACATGGCAAACTTGATCTCACTGCCGCCGAGGGAATCGCAGATCTAATCAATGCCGAAACGGAACTTCAGCGCCGCCAGGCGCTAAGGCAAAGCGAAGGCAATCTTGGCGTGCTCTATGAGGGGTGGAGGGCTCGGTTGTTAAATATTCGCGCATTGGTAGAATCAACGATAGACTTTTCCGACCAAGAGTTGCCTGACGGTGTGCTTGACCAGGCGGCGCCAGAAATTCACGCCATCGCCGATGAGATTGACGCCCACCTCGCCGACGATCATTGGGGCGAGCGACTTCGGGACGGCATCCAGGTCGCCATACTGGGCCCGGCAAATGCAGGAAAATCTAGTCTTATAAACAAGTTAGTTGGAAGAGATGCGGCAATTGTCGCGCCTGATGCGGGTACTACGAGGGACGTCGTTGAAGTGCAGATCGACCTTGCCGGCTGGCCGCTCACTGTCGCGGATACGGCGGGCCTGCGTGCCGCCGAGGGAGCAGTGGAAGCGGAGGGAATCCGCCGCGCCCGCGCTCTTGCTGAGGCGGCCGATCTCAACATCGTGGTTCTTGATGGGGCACACTGGCCGGAAGGCGGTGAGGAAGTAACCCGGCTCGCCGACGAGCGGGCGCTTTTCGTACTCAATAAATGCGATTTAATTGATGAAAAGGCTCGCGTTGCGCGGATCGACGGACACGGCGTGCTGAATGTCTCCTGCAAAACAGGAGAAGGAATGGGCGATCTACTCGTCAGAATACGCGAACATCTCGAAGCGCGGCACTTGCCTTCTGCGGCGCCGTTGCCTACCCGCGCCAGGCATCGCCATGCATTAGAGAAATGTCTAGAATCCCTATACGGATGTGATATCGATGTGGGTCAGGAACTGGCGGCGGAGGAACTGCGTTTGGCGACCGATTCTCTTGGCAGAATCACCGGGAGGGTGGATATCGAACAGGTGCTCGATATCATTTTCAAGGAATTCTGTATAGGAAAGTAATGACCACTAAAAGATATGGTAATAGAAGACTTGGCGGCACTGAATTTAGGAGCAACACTTGTCGAACAACACGTCGACAGCAAAGGCATTTGATATCATCGTCATCGGCGGCGGCCATGCGGGCTGCGAGGCGGCGGCTGCGTCCGCACGAATTGGCGCTACAACCCTACTGATCACTCATAAGCTTGAGACGATCGGTGAGATGTCATGCAATCCTGCCATCGGCGGCCTAGCCAAGGGTACGCTGGTGCGCGAGATTGATGCGCTCGACGGCCTCATGGGACGTGTTGCCGATGAAGCGGGGATTCAGTTCAGAGTGTTAAACCGCAGCAAAGGCCCTGCTGTGCGCGGTCCGCGGGCGCAGCAGGATCGCGCGCTATATCGTGCCGCCATGCAACGCGAATTAGCTAATCAGGAAAATCTTACACTTAGAGCGGATGAAATAGAGGATCTTATCCTAGGGCGGGATTCATGGGTCCGCGGCGTGATCACCGCCAAGGGTGAAAAGATATTGGCGGCTCGCGTTGTTCTCACAACAGGAACTTTCCTCAGGGGGGTCATCCATATGGGAACGAAAAAAATTTCCGCTGGCCGGGTAGGTGATCCGGCGACAACCGGTCTTTCGGAGACTTTGAACCGCGCTGAATTTAAGCTTGGACGTCTGAAGACAGGAACACCACCCCGATTGGACGGCCGAAGCATCGATTTTGGATGTTTAGTATCTCAGCCTGGGGATGATTCGCCACAGCCTTTTTCATATATGAATGACTTGATTTCTCAAGATCAAATTGATTGTTTTATTACAGCTACCAACGAAACCGGACATAACATAATTCGTAAGAATCTCAAAAAATCGGCGATGTTCTCGGGCAATATTCGCGGGGTGGGACCGCGTTATTGTCCTTCGATCGAAGATAAGGTGGTAAGGTTCGCGGATAAAACTTCGCATCAAATATTTCTTGAGCCGGAAGGGCTAAATGACCACACCATCTATCCCAACGGCATATCCACCTCTTTACCAGAAGATATTCAACTCAAATTGTTGAAGACCATTCCCGGTTTGGAACAAGCGAATATGATACGTCCGGGGTATGCTATTGAGTATGATTATGTCGACCCGCGACAATTGTTCCCGAGTTTGGAGACCAAGCTTATTCCAGGTTTATATCTCGCTGGGCAAATTAACGGCACTACGGGATATGAGGAGGCCGGAGCACAGGGCCTGGTAGCAGGCATCAATGCAGCGTTGACGGTTGCAGGTAGGGCTCCATTTGTGCCGAATAGGGGAGATTCCTTCATCGGCGTAATGATCGACGATCTCACCACACAGGGTGCATCTGAGCCCTATAGAATGTTCAGCTCACGTTCGGAATATCGAATTCATCTACGACCCGACAATGCGGACCAAAGATTGACCGCGGCCGGAATCGGTTTTGGCTGCGTGACAAAAACAAGGCGGGAGAGATTTCGTCGAAAAAAAATTGAATTAGATGCTTCTCGGAATCTGCTGGCTAGATTGAGGACTACGCCCACTCAATTGAGTCGTCACGATATTAAAATTAGGCAAGACGGTGTTATTCGCAGTGCCTATGAGATCTTGGCGTTTCCGGGTATTAACAAAGAGAACTTGAGACAGATTTGGCCGGATATTGGAGCGATTCAACCAGAAATATTCGAGCAGATTGAGATAGAGGCGAGGTATAGCCACTACCTTGATCGTCAAGCAGCGGACATCGCGGCCTTTAAACGTGATGAATCTTTAGTGTTACCAGTTGGCCTGGATTACAACAAAATTGGTGGTCTATCAGCAGAAGCTCGTAATAAGCTTCACATGGCTTCTCCCACAACTTTAGGCGCAGCATCGCGGATCTCCGGCGTGACACCAGCCGCCATCACTGCTCTGTTGCGTTATGTAAAGAAAAGCGACCGCATTGTTCCTCGCGGGTCATAATCTATTCCGTATTTAAACCCCGGTGTCGGGCATATTTGGAGCCCATATGTTTCACGTGAAATATTTCAGGTGTCGTTGAATTAAAATGCCACAATATGGCGTGCGAGAATTATCCCAAAACTTTGATGTTTCACGTGAAACATTACAGAACCTAGAAAAATTCGTCACATTGTTGGAGCGCTGGAACAAACGTATCAATCTGGTTTCAAAGGATTCCCTGAACGAGGTTTGGCGCCGTCATATTGCCGATTCGACACAGCTAGCAAATGTTATTTCGCCGTATGATGGGCCGTTAGTGGATATCGGAAGTGGGGCTGGCTTGCCGGGGATGATACTGGCTGTCCTGGGCTTTAGGGAGGTTCACCTCGTTGAATCTAATAGCAAGAAATGCGTTTTCCTCGGCGAGGCCGCGCGAATTACGGAATCACCAGTAAAAATTCACAATCTACGCCTTGATCCCGGTACTGCTTTGCCGGATGAATTGTCGTATGCCGGGATAATTACCGCTCGCGCTGTTGCTCCATTGACAAAATTGCTAGATATTGTTTGTCATATGGTGTATGACAGAACATGTTGTATTTTTCCGAAGGGCGCTAGGGTCGAGGAGGAGATCAGCGAGGCGCGCAAGAATTGGGAGTTTAACGTGGAGCGCGTGGCGAGCAAAGTAGAGCCTGGTGGCGTGATCCTCATATTGCGTCATGTCCGCCGCCGGAGGAGTAAGGATGCAAAAATCTAATATAGCGGGTGAGGAAGAATTTGCCGTACTGGAGAAGAGAGTTGCCACGGATCACCAGTTTCGCGGCCGCATCATTGCGGTGGCCAATCAAAAGGGCGGTGTCGGCAAGACCACCACGGCTATTAATCTAGGAACCGCCTTAGCGGCGGTCGGCCTCAGGGTGCTGCTCATCGATTTCGACCCGCAAGGTAATGCCAGCACCGGTCTCGGCGTAAGTCACAAGAATCGTCCACCTGGCAGCTATGGACTGATGCATGGCGCGGCGCCGAGTGATGCTATTCGATCGACGTCTATCCCGCGCCTTGATATGGTGCCTTCTACTGTGGAGCTGGCGGGCTCTGAATATGAGCTGGCCCAGTTCGACAAGCCGCAATTTCTGCTGAAAATTGCGATCCGGAAAACTGGCGGCTTCGGGTCCAGAGGATCTGGCGACGCGCTTTCAGGTTATGATTATATCCTGATTGACTGTCCACCGGCCCTTGGCATGCTTACCGTGAACGCTTTGGTGGCGGCGGATTCTCTATTGGTGCCGCTGCAATGCGAGTTTTTCGCCCTTGAGGGGCTGAGCCAGCTGCTCAATATCTATGAACGCGTGAAATCTTCGTTTAACCAAGCCCTACATATTCAGGGCGTCGTTCTGACCATGTATGACAGGCGCAATAACTTATCGGAGCAAGTTGCCGAGGATGTTAGAAGCCACTTAGGCTCAGCGGTGTATGACACTGTAATACCGAGAAACGTACGTGTTTCGGAGGCGCCATCTTTTGGCAAACCTGTTTTACTCTATGATCTTCACTGTGCTGGTGCCCAGGCCTACGCCCATCTAGCTAGCGAAATGCTGAAGCGCGAGGGAATTCGTCCGTCATGAGTGAAGATTCTTCCCGCCAGGCTACGGCTCGTACGCGCGGACTCGGTTCAGGTCTTGCCGCGCTACTTGGTGGCGCTCCAGAGGCCTCGGTCGGCGATTCAACGCCGACAGCAACCCGAGTCTTACCGATTGCCAGCTTAAAAGCAGGCAGATTGCAGCCGCGCCACGAATTCGACGATCAAGAAATTGACGCACTTGCTGTGTCCATTCGCCAGCAGGGGATCATTCAGCCAATTTTAGTGCGACCCGATCAAAAGGTTGACGGCGATTACGAGATTATCGCCGGCGAACGCCGCTGGCGCGCAGCTCAACGCGCCGGTTTGCATGATGTGCCAGTCGTTGTTCACTTTATTGGCGATCAGGATGCCCTCGAAATTGCTCTTATCGAAAACCTTCAGCGCCAAGATCTCAATATTCTAGAAGAGGCGACGGCCTATAACCGACTTATGAACGAATATGGCAATACACAGGAAGAAGTCGCCAAGGGTCTCGGTCGTAGCCGTAGTCACGTCGCAAATACTGTGCGCCTACTCACCCTTCCAGGGGAGGTAAAGCGCCTCATTATCGAGGGAACTCTAAGTGCGGGACATGCCAGGGCGCTTGTCGGCACACAAAACACGGTCGAATTGGCGCAACGTATTATTGCTGAAAGGCTTAATGTTCGACAGACCGAGAAAATGTTGCAAACCATCAACGATGACACGGGGTTGTTCAAAAATCCGAAAAATTCAAAACAGGCCAAAAGCGCTGATGTTAAGGACCTAGAAGACAGCCTCACAAGACGATTTGGCTCGAGGGTAACAATTACAGAGGGTAAGCGCGGAGGAAAATTTATTTTTCAGTATAAGACGCTGGAACAATTGGATGAATTTTTAAAACGCCTTAGTTAGTTTCCTCCCCGTCCGGCTCGCGCGGCAGCGCCGATGCGAATCAAAGCGCGAGCACAAATTTCATCCGTAGGCACTCCCGCGCTTTTACAATCCACCTCGGCGGAGATCAGAATATCTAAAGCCTGTGCTATTCTTGGCAGAGTCCATCGTGTGGCCTGAGTTCGGAAAGCAGGCCTATGTTTAAAAAAAATAGGTGGGCGAAGGGCACCAATTGTTTTGTCAATACCTCCTCCGTTGGCAGCGGAACCGATCACAAAATGGAGTTGAAGAAATCTTCTGGCGACTGCACGAAGTGCTACTATGGGTTGTGTTCCCTGTTCAAAAGCTAGATGTAAAAAACGATCGATTTTCTCCATTTCGCCACTGGCAACAGCTTCTGCTAACTGATCAAGAGACCAAACGCTGGAATCCCCCGAGCTCGCCATGACGGTATCCAGGGTGATTCGGCTCTCTTTTTCAGGTGGGGGCCGGTTTCTGTCAGATATGTAAAGAACAAGTTTTTCCAATTCATTTCTGACCTGCAGGCGGTCTCTTCCCAGCCGTTCAGTCAACCAGTTAAGCGCGTCTGAATCTATTGTTGTTTTTTGCTCCCTGAGAAAATCAGAAACATAATCCTTTAGGCTATCCTGATCTTCGTCATAACAGGCGATTGCTCCAAAATACGATCCCCCTTCAAACATTTTGCGGAGGCTCGAACGCGGTCCGAGGTTGCCAGCCTCAATCACTAACAATGTATCGCCACATTCGTTTTCCAGCGCTTCCCCTATTATCTTTGTAAGGTTGTCGGTCGCATCTCTCAACCAAACCGCCCGCCTTCCGCCCACAAGTGACAAAGCGCTCAACTCATCAGCCAGACGTGCCGGGTCGTCGCCAACATCCTTAGCCTCTATCTCACAAAGCCGAAAACTGTCAGAGAGATCATCGACTGCATAGTGAACTGCTGATTTGGCGCGCTCGCGGACGAGCCCGGTATTGGGGCCATAAACAAGAAGTGCCGCAATTTCGTCCGGCGGCCGCGCAGCGACGTTCTGGGCTTTCGCACCTTTAAACGCGACCATAGCGCTCTCAATCGAATCTGCTGAAAAAAACCACCAGTAAATCCAAAATTTCTTCGCTAATTTCCCGCGCGGCGCGTTCTGCCGCATTGTCTTCCGCCACGATAGTGGCAAATTCGGAATCGACTACATTATAACTGCCGACCGATACTGCTTTACCGGTGTATAACTGAGCTCCGGAAGTTATTTTCGACAAGATGAACGTGGCGTTCATTTTCAGATTATGCCGTGTTGCAGTGTTGTCTAGTTGAATTAGCACTGCCTCAGTTGAACTGTTTAAGTCGACGGACAGGCGGTAACGAGGATGTTGTTTTGGCCCGGTTGGATAGATTTTTTCTTCTAACCGATTGCGCAGTTGCACTCCCCGCTTTCCGTTGATGGGCGCAACTTTGATAAGGCTTAAATACTCTCGTGTCTGGTTTTGTGAATCTTGCTTGTGGACCGGCGTGAAGCCGCATGACGCGTTCAGCAGGACAACGATCGTCGCAACGAAAAACGGCGCGTTGTACTTCTTCGAAAGCCGCCTACGCCACGACATTGACGATCTTGCCCGGTATCACAATTACTTTTCGCACTTCTTTGCCCGAAATGGCGCGTTGTACGCCTTCATGCGCCAATGCTGCTTTCTCTGCAGCGGAACTATCATGGTCCAGAGGAAGCTCAATCGTAGCGCGCTTTTTACCGTTGACTTGGACCGGCAGGGTAATGTTTTCCTGCTGCAGATATCTTTCATCGGCTTCAGGCCAGGGCATGTCGAACAGCTTTTCCTCGCGTCCCAAACGTAACCATAATTCGGCACAAATATGAGGAGTCATTGGGGCCAATAGCCTGAGAACAATTTCCAATCCAACGCGATACGCTGCTTGTCCATCAGGAGTTTTACACGAGTCCTCGGCGAGTTCATTTGTGAGCTGGCGAATTCGCGCAACAGCACGGTTGAAGTGAAATTTCTCAAGATCGCCGGTAACGCCAACGATCGCGCCATGAATGGATCGTCGCATAACTGAAGTGTCTTCGTCGCTGCTGGCTGCTGGCAAGTTTTCGCTCGTGCCTAGTTCCTCCACCATACGCCACAGCGCCCCGAGGAAACGCCAGGCACCTTTAATGCCTGTATCGCTCCATTCTAAATCACGCTCTGGCGGGCTGTCGGATAGCATGAAGAGCCGGGCTGTGTCCGCGCCATAGGATTCAATGATCTCCTCCGGATCGACCACATTGCGTTTGGATTTGCTCATAGACACGGAGCGCCCGACAGTGACCGCTGCACCGTCTTTGATCCTTACCATGCCGCCCTGCCTGTCCGGCTTAACCTCCTCAGGATAGAGCCAATTGCCATTCGTATCCTGATAGGTTTCGTGGCACACCATGCCTTGGGTAAATAGGCCGGCGAAGGGCTCGTCGATGGCGACATAGCCGCACCTTTTCATTGCCCGCATATAAAAGCGCGAATATAGCAGGTGGAGGACCGCATGTTCGACACCTCCGATATATTGATCTACTGGCAGCCACTGATCGACATCCTCCTTTAGCGCTGGATCGGCTGCCCGTGGCGAGCAGAAGCGGGCATAGTACCAGGAGGAGTCGACGAAGGTATCCATTGTATCGCTGTCGCGTTTTGCCGCAATGCCACATTCAGGACAAGGCACGTTTCGCCAGGTTGGGTGTGAATCGAGCGGGTTGCCCGGTGCATCGAAGGCGACATCTTCCGGAAGCAAAACCGGAAGTTCGTTGCGCGGTACCGGTAGCGTACCGCATTTGGCGCAATGAATTATTGGGATCGGGCAACCCCAATAGCGTTGCCGTGAGATGCCCCAATCCCGCAACCTATAGTTGATTTTAGCTTCGCCCTGATTGTTGGTCACCAATTTCTTAATGACGCGCTCGATGGCGTCCGGCACATCGAGCCCATCGAGAAAATCCGAATTGATTAGCTTACCATCATCGACGAAGGCCTCTGTACCAATTTCAAATGTCGCGGCGTCCTGGTCTGGCGGGCACACCACTGGAATTACGGGCAGTTCATATTTTCGCGCGAAGTCCAGATCGCGTTGATCGTGGGCCGGGCAGCCGAAGATTGCGCCGGTGCCGTATTCCATCAATACGAAATTGGCGACATAGACAGGGAGTTCCAGCCCTTCGACGAAGGGATGGCGCGCGCGTAAGCCCGTGTTGATTCCTATTTTCTCGGCTTTCTCAATAACCTCCTCACCAGTTCCCAACCGGTTGCACTCTTCGGCAAACTTCGCGATGGCGGCATTGTCGCGCGCCAGTTCGGCGCGCAACGGGTGATTGGGCGAAAGCGCGCAAAAGGACGCGCCGAACAGAGTATCCGGGCGCGTGGTATAGATTTCGAGCGGCTTGGTCGATTCGCTGCCACCGCTGCCGCCCATAAGCTCGAAATTAACTCTGGCGCCAGTTGAGCGGCCGATCCAATTGCTCTGCATCAAGCGCACCTTGTCGGGCCAGCGATCTAGCCCTTTGAGCGCTTCGAGAAGGTCGTCGGCATATTCTGTAATGCGGAAAAACCATTGAGATAAAAGCCGTTTCTCCACCAATGCACCGGAGCGCCAGCCTCGCCCATCTATCACCTGCTCATTAGCCAGCACGGTATTGTCGACCGGATCCCAATTAACCCAGGATTCCTTGCGGTAGGCCAGGCCAGCCTCGAGAAAATCGAGAAACATGCGCTGCTGATGGACGTAGTAGTTGGGGTGGCAGGTGGCGATTTCGCGCTCCCAGTCGAGGGACAGGCCCATCGATTTGAGTTGGTGGCGCATGGTGGCGATATTGCCATAGGTCCATTCACCCGGATGCACGCCACGTTCCATGGCAGCATTTTCTGCCGGTAGACCGAAAGCGTCCCAGCCCATGGGGTGCAATACATTAAAACCGCGCGCTCTTTTGTAGCGGGCTACGACGTCGCCCATGGTGTAGTTGCGCACATGGCCCATATGGATCTTGCCCGAGGGATACGGGAACATTTCGAGGACATAATATTTCGGTTTGGTGGAATCAATCTCAGCGCGGTCGGCGCCCTCAGCGTCCCAGGCAGCCTGCCACTTCGCTTCGATTTCCTTGGCGTTGTATCGCTCGCTCATGATGTCCGGTATGGCGTCTTTGGTCTTCTAGCTCGCGAGCAGGAAGAAGTTACGGTGTGTCGGCATCGTGCCGGCGGTCTTGGGCTAATCTCCAATTCCGCCCGTGCGCAGCTGACGCGCCCGCTCCAGAATTTTGTTTTCAAGGCTAGTTATAGTGGCGGGATTGATCACGCTATCGACCCAAACACCCGGTTTGCTCTGCTCTTGGCGGAAAATAGCAACTCGCAAACCGTCGGCACGCAAGCTGCGAGCTAAGATATAAATTGTCATTTTGAAGCGCTCATCGGGCGCTTCCGGCGGCGCGTACCAGTCGGTAATGATGACGCCGCCAAAAGGATCCGCCGAGCTGAGTGGCATGAATGAGATGGTATCTAGTGAAGCACGCCACAACTGGCTATTGACGCCGATACCCCCGCCGCTAGGGGTTTCTTTATCACCACTCGGACCAAATAATTGCAAGCCGCCTTCGCCAAAAACGCTTGTTCCCGCAGTAGGGCCTCTATTTTTTTTTGGGCTCAAGACTCTCTGTTGATCGGGGTCCATATATTGACAGGCGGTGAGCCCCGCAATAATGCTGGCTGCCAAGGCTGTTACCGTAAAGTTCACAAATTTTCGTCGCATTGCTTCGCCGCGTTTGCCTGACCCACTATTTCGGCCCTAGCCGAGCTAGCATTTCATATCACAATCTGGCCCATATTCGGCAATATCTTATGGTTATCTTATGGTTCTAAGCGCAGCACATGGGCACTCTTTGCAGCGCGCAACAGTATTTGCGGTATTTTTGTCACATGTTGCGAAAATGAAGCTTAGGCATGTGCCATATTGCTTGATCTATGATTCGATTAGGATAGGTTCAATCCCATCCGCTCATGTAGGGCGGTAAAGCGAAGCTTTGTCGGCAAGATAATCACGCAAAAGGCGGGAGCATCCAGCTTTAAAAGCTTGTGATTTCAGGGAGCAGGCATAGCGTCGAGCTAGCAACCACAACCAGACGAGCTGGCACCGCCGGTGACGCGCTGGGAAACACATCTCTCCGGAGGAGGATTGAAGATATGAATAAGAAGCTTTTATTGGGCACGACTGTGCTCGTGGCCGCTGGCATCGCCACGACTGGCGTCGCCCAGGCGGAAGAGCCTATCCAGGCAGGTATTAGCGGTTACTTTAGGACTGCTATGGGCTTGATCGACCAGGACGCTGGTGATGGCAATTTTGCCGATGGTGCGCAGAGCCATACCCTCGGTACTGACATTGAAATTACTGTCAGTGGTTCTACGACGTTGGATAATGGCATCACCGCTGGTTTCGGTGCTAACATTGAAGGTAATGGCGCGGCCGCAGGCAGTGCGGCGTTGGACGAGCGCCATATTTACTTCACAGGCGGCATGGGCGATATCAAGATTGGTCAAATTGAAAGCGCACGCCAATCCTTGACGCAGTTCTCTGCGAGCGGCAATTACAACTTTGGTATTAACTCACCCTTCTTTATCTTTTCCAATCCAGGCAACAGCGCGGGTTTCTTTAACGTCCGCACCTATGATGACGGAATTGGTGACGAAGATAACCTCAAGTTGGTCTATTTCACACCGACCTTTAATGGGTTCCGCCTTGGCGTGAGCTATTCGCCTGACGACGGAACGAATGGCCAATATGGTGGTAATGGCGGTGATGCCGCTAGCGGCCTCCAAAACAACAGTTCCATTGGTGCTGAATACAGCAATAGTTTTGGCGATTTTGGCCTCCGTCTGATGGCGGCAATGGAGCAGTATACTCTGGAGCGTTGCAACGCGTCTGCGGCTACGCAAACCTGTGAGAACACTCCTACGTCAGAGCAACTTGGTGCCCAGATCACGTTTGGCTCCTTTGCGCTCGGCGGCGGCATGCTGACTACCGAGCAGATCACGGCGACCACCGCGGGTGCAGGGCGTGAACGTGAAGACTGGGATCTTGGCTTTAGCTACTGGTCAGGTTCCATCGGCGTGGGTGCTGGTGTAGGCGTGGCTGAGCTGGATCAAACCGATGGTTCGACAGACACGCTTGAATTAGTCGAGGTCAATGCCACGTATGTGTTGGGCCCGGGAATCGATGTTGGTATGTCGGTACGCCAAGGCGAATTCAATGACGCCTCAGGTGCTCCCAGCACCTCTGACAATGATTTCACTGAAATCGGGATTAGCGCGGCGCTCAGTTTCTAAACAGTCGCACCTATTTTGAATTTTGGGGTCGGCCTTGTGCCGCCCCCATTTTTTTGGATAGGGGCGCCTAAGATATGAAGATACCGTCCATAAGGCAAAATATTGGCTTCACGCCGATTGCCGACGATGGAAAGGAAAAATGGGAAATATCATTTGGCTTGCTTCCTACCCGAGATCAGGCAACATCTGGCTGCAGACCTTTCTTTATTGCTTGATCCATAACGCCCATTTCCCGCCGAGCCTAGATGCGCTCGCTGCGTTTTGTACGCCGGAAAATTCCGCTCTTCATTTCTTGTCGCTCGACTCTCGGCCGCTCGGTGAGTGGTCGCGCGAAGAAACCGCATCACATCGCGCTGTCGCACAAACAGCAATCGCTAATTTGCGCGACGAAAATGTATTTTCTAACACACACGCAGCGCTAATGATGAGCCATGGCGCTGCGACCATCGAGATGGCGCAAACCGCTGGAGCTATATATCTTGTGCGCAACCCGCTCGATATTGTTTTATCTCTTGCGGCCGATCAGAGCATGACTATCGATGAGGCGATCATCCGGCTCGAAACGGAGCATGAGACCGAAAACAGTGATCGGTTCGCCTATGAATGTCAGGGCAGTTGGTCGAGCAATGTTCTCAGTTGGACACACCAGAGTCATGCTGGCCTACATATCCTAAGATTTGAAGATATGCTAGATGTGCCGGAGAAGGCGTTTGGTCCATTGGCGCCATATCTCGGTTTAGATTCCTCGCCGGAACGAATTTCTCGGGCCATTCACTTTTCATCGTTCTCCAATTTTGCTCCGAAAGCTGCCGAAGGTGGCTACATCAATTTGGTGCGCGTTGGTAAATCGGATCAATGGCGTGATGTTCTAAAACACGAACAGATCAACCGCATTATACGCCAACATGCCAAACAGATGGAACGTTTCGGTTATATTCCCGATGATTATTAGACCAGTTAAGCCTGAAGTTTCATGAACAGAAATAAACGTAGAAGCCATCAGGCGGAAACTCGAAAGGGCCCGCCGGGCAGTATGAATCCCGAATTTCGCGATATGATGCAAAACGCTCTGGCGCTGCTCCGCGATGGCCGGATTGATCAAGCGATAGCTGCATATGACGCGGTTTTGGCGCGCGAGCCAAGCTATCCCGATGCTTTGCAGTATATGGGTGTCGCAAAAATGCAGAGCGGTCAAACCGAGGAGGCTGTTGATCTGTTGCGTCGCGCGGTCGTTGCTCAACCCAAAAACAGCCAGGCCCACTATAATCTCGGTCTGGCTTTGCGTGAGACAGGTCGCGACGCTAAGGCCCTTGCAGCGTTTCGCCGTGCCATTGCAGCAGCACCTGCAAATTTCGAGGCGCATACCGCTTTCGCCGGCATGCTGATGGAGACGTTCAGCAAATTTGACACGGCGGAAGCGCATCTTCGCAGCGCTCTCAAAGCCAATCCAAACTACGGACCTGCGCGCAACAATCTTGCTTTGCTTCTCGACGCGCGTGGTCGATTGGAGGATGCTGCTACGGAAGCACATGAGGCGGCTCGGCTATCGCCGAGCCACGCACCAACGCTGATTACGCTGGGCTCAATCTTGCTGAAGTTGGGTAATGCGGAGGAGGCTGCACGAGTCCTCCGAGACGCGGTGAGGCTTTCACCGGAGGATTCGAACGCCCGAGCGAATTTGGGCGTTGCGCTGAAGTTTGTCGGCGCTCCGTCCGATGCCGAGGCTGAACTTAAGCGTGCTCTGGAATTGGATCCCGAGAATTTCAAGAGCGTTAACGGCTTGGCATTGCTTTACAGTGATGGAGGTCGGCTTGAGGAGGCAGAATCACTGCTGGTGCGCGCAGTGAGCCTAAAGCCTGACGATGCTGCACTACATGCGAATCTTGGTCTTATCTACCGGCGTCGCGAAAAATGGGGCGAATCAATTACAAGCTATCGCCGGGCTCTTGATTTGGATGGCGCTAATTTGAAGCGTGCCCAGGAATTTGTTGACAGCCTTAGCGGCGCACATTTTCTGCAGGCGAATCACCAACTATGGACGGACCTGGAGCGTGGTCTCGAAATTGATGGTATCAATCATGATTCGCTCAGCGCACCGGCGGCGCGTATGTTTCGAAATTCTCACCAGGTGGCGACCCTCATTGATGCGGTTAGTCGGGGTGATTTCGAGCTGAGCGCGATGGATGTGCAGAAGGGAGAGGCGTTGGCGCCGCTCACGACGCCTTTCGCAAACTTGCTCTTGAGACGGTTTGTTATCCCTGATGTCATGTTGGAGGAGCTATTTGCCAACATTCGCCGAAGCTTACTAAATTTAGCGGTGAACGGGCGTCTGCCGGAAAAGATGAAGAAGCAGACACTTGATTTTGTCTGCGCTTTAGCCTGGCAGTGTTACCTCAACGAATATGTCTATTCGGAAAGCGCTGAAGAATCAGACGAGGCCGCGTCGTTACAGCAACAGATTGATGAGCGCCTGCAGCAACCCGCAGAGCGACCGCCGCGTGCCGCTGTCGCAGTGCTAGCGTGCTACCGCTCGCTGGACGAGCTGGCGACGCGCGAAATATTACAAGCTGATGGGTTGGCGACGCGCGATGATGCTTTCGGACGATTGATCACACAGCAAATTCGCAACCCCTCGGCAGAGCGGGTGCTTATGAAAAGTCTTTCTGAACTTGGCGGAAGCATTGATACGACATCGAAAAAGGTCCGCCAGCAGTATGAGGTAAATCCTTACCCGCGCTGGATAAGCGTCTCTCAACCTAAGCCGACGCCTCTACGAGCGCTGCTCAGCGACCTCTTTCCTCATGCGGATCTTTCCCGTTTGAGACTGTCGGCTGAGCCTGAACTATTGGTCGCAGGCTGCGGCACTGGTGCACATGCCATAGATGCCACGCTACGCTATCGCAATGCGCACGTGTTAGCTATCGACCTTAGTCGAGCGAGTTTGGCCTACGGTAAGCGTCAGGCCGAGGCGCTCGGTATAGAGGGTATAACATGGGCGCATGGTGACATCCTGGCGCTCTCTAAAGACACTCGTCGTTATGACATGATCGACTGCGCTGGTGTGTTGCATCACATGCATGACCCTATCGCTGGTTGGCGAATCTTGCGCAACAAGCTTAAGCCCGGTGGAGTGATGAAGGTTGGCCTCTACAGCAAATTAGCGCGTTCTCAATTCGATCGCTTTGGCAGGGACTCTGAGCCGACGGACATAACTGTCGAGCGCATCCGTGCGTACCGCCAAGAAATTATCGCGCTGCCTAAAGATGCACCGCTTAAGCGTCTTCTAACGCTACATGACTTCTATACACTGTCGGAATGCCGAGATCTGCTATTTCACGTTGAAGAACACCGTTTTACCTTGCCCGAAATAGCCCGCTGTCTCGACGAATTGGAACTTGAGTTCATAGGTTTCGAGATCCGCGAGCGCGCGGAAATCGATCGCTACCGAGCGCGTTTCATAGACGACCCTGGCGCGGCGAGGTTGGACAATTGGCACAAATTTGAGACTGAGAATCCAGGGATTTTTGTCGCCATGTATCAATTTTGGGCTCAGCCGCGTCACGGGCCGGTGGTGTAAGCGGTCGCGAGTGGTTATATGGGAAACATTGTCTGGCTCGCCTCCTATCCGAAATCTGGCAACACCTGGCTGCGCGCCTTTTTACTCAATTTGATCACCGACGCTGAAGAACCGGTGGACATCAACAAGATGGCAGCCCTGACCCAAGGCGATAGCCAAGCCCATTGGTACGCCACATTCGATCCGCGCCCACCGACCGAGCTCAGCATCAAAGACCTTGCACGACTTCGCCCGAAGGCACACGCTCATATTGCCGCGAGTTCGCCTAATTCAGTTTTTGTTAAAACCCATAATGCTCTGATCGAGTCTGCCGGTACGGCGATGATCACACAATCGGAAACCGCCGGTGCGATATATGTCGTGCGCAATCCTCTCGATGTTGCCCTCTCCTACGCTGATCATCTGGGCGTGAAAATGGACGATGTTATTGATCTCATGGCGCGGCACGGCTTTGCGATACCGGCCAGCGTTACCCATGTGCCAGAGCATCACAGTGATTGGTCGAGTCATGTCAAAAGCTGGACCGGGACACCGCATCCAGCGCTTCATATCGTGCGCTACGAGGATATGGCGTCCAAGCCCGCGCCCACCTTCGGCGCTATCGCACGTTTCCTCGGCATCAATCCAAAGCGCGACCGGCTGATGCGCGCGGTGCGTTTCTCATCCTTCAAGGTGCTCAAAGCACAGGAGAAGAAAAGCGGTTTCGTTGAGCGTACGCCAGTACAGAAATCCTTTTTCCGTGCGGGCAAATCCGGCGCCTGGCGTAAGCAGCTCACGGGCGAACAAATCCGCCGCATTCTCGCTAATCACCGCGAGCAGATGGAAAGATTTGACTATGTGCCCAAGGGGCATTAATAAAGCGCCAGAAGTTCGGGTAATTATTTAAATACCAAATAAATTATGTGAATAAAATGCTAGATAACCTGGAAACCCTTGAAAACCAAAGCATTTATATTATCCGTGAGGCTTATAACCGATTCGAGAAGCTGGGCATGCTGTGGTCGCTAGGCAAGGATTCTAACGTCATGCTGTGGCTAGCCCGCAAGGCGTTTTTCGGCCGTGTACCGTTTCCAGTTGTGCATGTCGATACCGAGAAGAAATTTGCCGAGATGTACGAATTCCGAGACCTCTACGCCAAGGAATGGGGGCTAAATCTGATTGTTGGCACCTGCCCACCAATCGAAGAGACCGACGCCACCCTTCCACCAGCTGCGCGCGCGGCGGCGCGTAAGACCGAGGGTCTTAAGGCGCTCTTGGCGCGCGAGGACTTCACCGGAATTTTTGCTGGCATCCGCCGCGACGAGGAGAGCACTCGCGCCAAGGAGAGGGTGTTTAGCCCGCGCGGCGAGGCCGGCGAATGGCATTTCCGCGATCAGCCACCAGAAGTCTGTGACCAGTTCAAGACAGACTTCCCTCCGTGCACCCATATTCGCATCCATCCCCTGCTTCATT
>CAZUXZ010000115.1:0-2931 GCA_964624055.1 uncultured Rhizobiaceae bacterium
GTGAGGGTCCTACAACAGTTGCAGAACTTGGCCGAGTGCTATCGGAAGGATTGATGGTCGAGGGAGTTCTGCCGGTAATAAAACATATTCCCGGGCATGGGAGAGCGAAATCTGACAGTCACAAGGAATTACCTGTTGTAAGTGCGCCGTTAAAAGAGCTGGAGGTTACAGATTTTTTACCTTTTGAATATTTAAATGAAATGCCATGGGCGATGACTGCTCACGTCGTTTACAAGGCGATTGATCCCAAGAAAGCCGCGACCATCTCTCCGGTAATAATTAAAGAAATTATTCGAAACAAAATCAAATTTAAAGGTCTGTTACTTTCCGATGATATCGGAATGGAAGCCCTTTCCGGGACAAAAGGTGAGCGTGCCCTTATGATTTTAGATGCGGGTTGCGACCTTACCCTTGAATGTTCTGGAAAAATTGAAGACATGACCGAAGTCGCTTCTATTATTCCCTTGATGACGGAGGAAGCGATAGGAAGGGCGACCAAGGCAGAAGACCTTCGGCAGAATAAGAGGACTGAAGACGGCCTTTCGTATGAGGAATTATTAGAAGAGCTTAAGAATATTCTTTCGGAAGATCAGATTGAAGGCGGATGAGCTCGGTAATTTACCAAGTCTCGGTGTGGATTGTTCCGGTTCTGGTAGCTATTACCTTTCATGAGGCTGCGCATGGGTATGTTGCGTGGCGTTTAGGAGATCATACGGCGAAGGATTTGGGTCGTGTGACATTTTCTCCAATAAGACATATTGAACTTATGGGGACAATTGTTATTCCTTTGGTGTTGCTCATATTTCGTGCGCCATTTTTATTCGGATGGGCAAAACCAGTTCCAGTAAATTTTACGAACCTTCGAAAACCCCGGCGAGACATGGTCTTGGTGGCCGCAGCAGGTCCCGGCACCAATCTTCTTTTGGCCCTAATTTCTGCAATCCTTTTGCATATAGTCCCCTTTTTTGGGGACGAAACAGGAAAATGGATTTCTAACAATTTAGGGAATTCTATTCTTATTAATTTAGTTTTAGCTGTCTTTAATATGCTTCCGCTTCCACCCTTAGACGGCGGCAGAGTAGCCGTCGGTTTACTTCCTAAAAGATTGGGTGAACAGCTAGCGCGGCTGGAGCGAGTCGGGTTTTTAATAGTACTCTTACTGTTATTCGTGGTGCCCCTAGTTGGCAATGTATTTGGGTTAGATTGGAACCTACTAGTTTGGTTACTAGGGGCCCCAGTTGATGTTTTGTTTCGTTTTATAATGGTTTTAGCAGGTCACTTTTAGTTTAAAAATTATGTCAGAGATCGTTGATGATTTTGAGTTAGATCTTAGGCCGCAAGGACCTGATAGTGCACTTGTCGTTGACCTAGAGGGGTACGAAGGTCCAATTGACATGCTGCTAGTTTTAGCGCGAGAGCAGAAGGTTGATCTGCTTAATATTTCAATCCTACACCTTGCGGAGCAATACTTAGATTTTATTGAAGCTGCCCGCCGATTAAAGCTGGAGCTCGCGGCGGACTATCTGGTTATGGCTGCATGGCTGGCTTATTTGAAATCACGTTTACTTCTCCCAGATGATGAAGAGGGTGAGGAGTTGAATGGGCCAGAAATGGCTGAGGCCCTTGCCTTTCAACTTCGTAGACTCGAAGCGATGCAAAACGCCGGTAAAAAAATAATGGAATTACCCAGGCTAGGTCGTGATGTATTCCCTGGTGGTACATTAGAAGGAGTTAAAGTAATTCGGACCCCGGTTTATGAGTTGACGCTTTACGAACTTCTCCGAACTTATGGTGACCACAAGAGTAAAGGGACTTTTGACCCATTAGAAATAGCCCCAACCGCGTTTTATTCTGTTGACGATGCGTTGGAGCGTTTAGGCGCCATACTTGGGAAAATACCAGATTGGACCATTTTGCAGGGTTTTTTGCCGGATTCCGCGGAGGCCGGATTGTTTTTTAAATCTGCTGTCGCGTCAACATTTGCAGCAAGTTTAGAACTAGCAAAAACTGGACAACTCGAAATTCGTCAAACTAATAAATTCGGTCCTATTTATGTTCGTTCTCGTGCAGAAACTGGGTGATCAGTATGGATGGTTTAATTGATAATAAAGATTTTGTTGACTGCCGGGAAAGTAATATGAGAGACCAGAGAGAAGAGCTCAGGGCTTTAGAGGCTATTTTGTTCGCGGTATCTGAACCCGTGACAGAAGAGGCACTGGCCAACCGACTACCTGAGGGGGCCAACATTCCCTCCTTAATTCAAGAACTATCACGTCAATATGAAGGCCGAGGTATCGTGTTACAGGCTGTAGCAGGTCGTTGGGCTTTTCGTACCGCACCTGATTTATCTGGTGTCCTTGAAATGGAGATCAAAATTCCACGCAAGCTCTCCAGGGCAGCCGTAGAGGTCCTAGCAATTATAGGTTATCATCAGCCTCTTACTCGTGGTGAGATTGAGGAAATAAGGGGCGTTGCTTTGAGTAGGGGCACCCTAGATCTTTTGTTAGAAATTGGTTGGATCCGGCCTGTCGGGAAACGTAAGACGCCGGGCCGTCCGGTAACTTGGGGCACCACTCAAGAGTTTTTAAATCATTTTAATCTCAATAAGGTAAGTGATCTTCCGGGTGCCGATGAACTTAAAGCTGCGGGTCTTCTTGACCCTCGACCTACTCGGAGTATTTTTGGAGAAGTTAACGTTAACATTGATGAACCGGCCCTACTGGGCGTAACCGATGAAAATAATGACGAAGGTCCTGAACCGCTAAATTTTGAAGAAAAAAACTATAATACCTAGTCAGCCGCGATCATCTGAATTGAGTAAAAAGGTATTTTTGGATTAATTTCGTTATAAATAATCGTATATTGATTTTCGATTAACTGTTTACCTCTTTTTTAACTGTGATAAACCTAGATCAATCTTAGGTTGAATTG
>CAZUXZ010000116.1:0-12305 GCA_964624055.1 uncultured Rhizobiaceae bacterium
GCGCATAAGAAAATTCGGGCGCGACCTTGCTCCTGAAATGGTGCGTCTGGCCAAACATGGGCCCGACATTGGCCATCTGGAACATAACCCACTGGATTTCTTCCATATGGCGACGTGGATCAGCCGAGATAAACCGACCGGCCTTGTTAGCGAGATAGATCAGAATAGCGCCAGATTCGAATAGCGAGATCAGTTCGCCTTCAGGCCCATCGCTGTCGGTCAGGGCCGGGATCTTGTTGTTGGGGCAGAGCTTGAGAAAGGCCGGGTCGAACTGCTCGTCCTGGCTGATATCAATGTCATGAACCTGATAGTCCCAACCAAGCTCTTCGAGCAAGATCGAGACCTTGAATCCGTTCGGCGTCTGCCATGTATAGAGATCAATCACGCCCGGTCTTCCTTTGACAGCAGCGTTTCGATTTCACCACAGCCGTTTCGTGCAAGCTTACACGACTGCCACGCGGCGCTTGCCTCTCTCTGGGCGAAGCGGTTGATGGCACCACAGACGGATGCCTCCCGTCCGCCCTCATAAAGGTCAATATTATGATAAGCGTAAGAAATGCCTATCATATGATATCTCCGTTCAAGAACGGTTGGTTAACGCAATTGATCAGCTTGCCATCGCGCAGATAGGCCGCGGCCGTCGCCGCCGCACCACCGCGGATTTCGGCGAAGGTTGCCTCGGAATAGAAAGAGCAATGAGGGGTGATGCATAGCCGCCCCTTCAGCCAACCCTCCTCGCCCAGCCAAGCCTGGAGTAGCGAATGCGCGGCCGGTGGCTCCTCAGGAAATACGTCGAGGGCCACGCCGGCTAAACGGCCCTCGCGCAAGCCCCACTCTAGGCCATCTAGATCAACCAGGTCGCCGCGCGCGCAATTAACGAAGATTGCGCCAGGCTTCATTTGTGCTACGGTTTTCCGGTTAATCATGTGGCGCGTCTCGTCATTGAGCGGCGTATGGATGCTCACCACATCGGCCCATGCGAGCATCTCTCTCAGATCGTGAAAGCGCCGGACACCCAACGAATTGTCGTGACCGGTCGGAAGGTAGGGGTCGTAATATGCTGGTATCATGCCAAAGGCTTGGGCGCGCAACAGCACACCAGTTCCGATCCGCCCACAGCCGATAACAGCATAATTTTGATCACGCACGCGGCGCATTTCCGGCGCCAAGCCCCATTCCCAGCCGTCCACGAATTTTGGCCGCAGCAGCCGATCATAGGTGAACAGCCCGCGCATCAATGCAAGCGACATGGCCAGCGTTGAGCTCATTACATCGGTGAAGTCGTAGGTCGGCACATTGCACACCGGGATGCCGCGCACACCGCAGGCCTCGAGGCCCATGCGGTCATAGCCGATGCCACAACGCACGACGATGCGGCAATTATCGAGTTTTTCGACCAGCTTTGCATCGACGGCAATGTTCTGCCACGCGAGGATAGCTTCGCAATCAGCCCATGATGTATCAGGAATATCTTCTGCCCGGATTGCTCGGTGAATCTCAATCTCGGCGCCTGGCCCGAGAGCTTCAAGCTCGACATCGGCTTCTCCGGGAAACTGAGCATCGGGAATAATCACTTTCATTCACTTTCTCCAAACAACGCTGCACGCGCTTCTTGCTCGAATTTCTGGTGTGGCGTCCGCCACCATTACTGCTAGCCCGCGCTTAACGGCCGGGCGCGCCGCGACGCGAGCGAGCCAATCAGCGACTTCGGCGTAGGGGAGGAAAAATCCGTCTTCGTCCGCCAAATCCTGAGTCCATCCAAAAAGCGCCATATCGGCGATGGAATAATCGTCCCCAGAGATCCAGTTCCGCCCTTCAAGCCGCTTGTCCATCACGCAAAGCAACCGTAATGCTTCATTGGTGTACCGATCAATGGCGTAGGGCACTTCCTCGCCGGCATAACGCGTGAAATGATTTGCCTGGCTAAAAAACGGGCCAACACCGCTCATCTGGAACATCAGCCACTGTAGCACTTCGTATTTGCCACGCGTAGTCTCGCTGAAGAAGCGACCAGTCTTCTCAGCGAGATAGAGCATAATGGCGCCCGATTCAAACAATGTAAGGTCGGAATCTACAAGAACCGGTATCTTGCCATTGGGATTGAGCGCGACAAACTCGGGTGCGAACTGTTCGCCTTTCAGGATATTTACTGGAATCACCCTGTAATCAAGGCCGAGTTCTTCAAGAAGGATGGTAATCTTCCAACCGTTAGGAGTAGGCCAGTAATAAAGATCGATCATGCTAGTGCTTCCCCGGTCGGCGGCACAATGGCGCGCCACGGCCAGCTTGGCAAGACAGCCCTCCTATGAGGCATCACGGCTCGGGAGTAGCGGTGCATACGATAGCGGTTGAACAAATCAACGCGGACTTTTCCGAGCGCGCGGGATGTAATACCAGCGTAACGGATTGACAGGAGAGCTTCACCACCGAAACCTGTGTACTCAGTCCAGCAGAGGTCATCGACAATATCTACAGCCGGCACGTCCAGGCAGCGCTTAACGTCCGCGCCCTGTCGCCGCTCAAGATCTTCGATTACATGATTCGCTCATATCTCAGACGTAGCTTCACCTTCGGTGCAGTGAAAAAATGATTCGAATCCACCAAAATTTCTCTTCCTCAGGGAGAATAGAGCTGGGGAGATGGGTCAAATTCAGAGCGTGGAACGCGATCAACTACCCCCCACTCAAACCCCAAATTCTCTCGCTCCGCTGGAAAGAAAAGGCCTTAATCGGTCAACGTTCGCTCACTCTCGCTGATTGCAATGTCGTTGGCGGAGATGTCCTGGATAGACATCAGACCGTCATCGTCATATTGCCAATGTTCATTACCATGGGTGCGGTACCACTGGCCGGTATCACGGTGGCGCCATTCGCTGATAAAACGGACTGAGATGCGGTTGCCCGCAAAGGCCCACATCTCCTTCTTCAAGCGATAATCCTGCTGGATCGGCCAGCGCTCGCTGAGAAAGGAGACTATATGCTCTCGTCCCTGGAAGACGGTATCCTTGTAGCGCCAGCAGGTGTCTTCGCTGTAGTCGTCCGGAATCTCCTCGGGCACGCGGCGGTTCCAAGAATCCTCGGCATTCTGCACGAGCTGGCGGGCACTCTCTTCGGTGAATGGCGGTGTGATGCGGCCCGACATGACGATCCTCCCCGGCTCAACCGTTAAGTTTTTTGCTCAGGATTTCGTTAGCGATCTGCGGGTTGGCCTTGCCCTTGCTAGCCTTCATCACCTGGCCGACGAACCAGCCCATGAGTTTGTCCTTGCCGTCCTTATATTCTGCAACCTTGTCCGGATTGTCGGCGATGATCTGGTCCACCAACAACTTGATGGCCCCCATATCGCTGACCTGTTTGAGGCCGCGCTCCTCAATAATGGGGTCCGCCTCGCCGCCTGTATCGAACATGATCTCGAACACTTCCTTAGCGATACGACGCGACAGGGTCTTATCGGCAACCCGGTCCAAAAGGACGCCCAGGCTCTCGGCAGAAACTGGCGAGGCGGCGATGTCGAGACCGGCGGCATTGAGCGCACCAAAGAGCTCGCCGGTCACCCAATTAGCAGCTAGTTTGCCGTCGTGCCCGACCGCTAACGCCTCGAAATATTCCGCCGTCTCCTTCTCGGCCACCAACACGTCGGCATCTTCGGCGCTCAAACCGTAATCGTCCACGAAGCGCTCTTTCTTGTCATCGGGAAGCTCCGGCAACTCCCGCTTGAGCCCTTCGACCCAGTCGGCGTCCAAATCGAGCGGCAGCAGGTCCGGGTCAGGGAAATAGCGGTAGTCATGCGACTCCTCCTTAGAGCGCATGCTGCGCGTCTCGCCGCACCCGGAGTCAAAGAGTCGCGTTTCCTGATCGATCTTGCCACCTTCTTCGAGTATTTCGACTTGGCGAATCGCCTCATATTCAAGCGCCTTCATAACGAAGCGCACAGAGTTGAGGTTCTTGATCTCGCAGCGCGTGCCTAATTCCTCCCCCGGGAGTCGCACCGAAACGTTCGCGTCACAACGCAAGCTGCCCTGCTCCATATTACCATCGCAGCTGCCAACATAGCGCAGAACTGAGCGAATCTTGCGGATATACGCTCCAGCCTCCTCGGGCGAACGGATATCCGGCTCGGAGACGATCTCCATCAGCGCCACACCGGCGCGGTTGAGATCGACGAAGGTCACATTGGGCCGCATATCGTGGATGCTCTTCCCGGCATCCATCTCCAAATGGAGGCGAGTAATGCCAATCGCGCGCTTCTCCCCATTCTCCATATTGATCTCGATCCTGCCCTCGCCGACAATGGGCTGGCTGTACTGCGAAATTTGATAGCCCGGAGGCAAATCGGGATAGAAATAATTCTTGCGATCAAATACCGAATGGAGATTGATCTCGGCACCAAGCGCCAGTCCAGTGCGGACCGCCTGGCGCACGCATTCGCCGTTTATCACTGGCAGCATTCCCGGCATCGCAGCGTCGACTAGGGCCACCTGGGTGTTGGCCTTGGCACCGAACTCCGTCGGCGCATTGGAGAAGAGCTTGGCCTTGCTCACCACCTGGGCGTGGATTTCCAGGCCGACGACCATCTCCCATTCGCCGCTCTCGCCCTGGATGCGGTAAGCACTCATCATGCATCCCCTGTCAGATAGGACGGCCGCGCGGTGAATTGAGCGGCAGTTTCGAGAAATTGCGCCGCGTTCATCAGCGGTCCCTCCTCGAAGGGGCGGCCGATCAGCTGCAAGCCGAGAGGAAGACCGTCTTCGCTGAGGCCCGCCGGCACCGAGATACCGGGCAGGCCCGCCATGCTCGCTGGCACGGTGAAGATATCGTTGAGATACATGGCGATGGGGTCGTCCATCTTCTCGCCAATGGCAAAGGCAGCCGAGGGGGCAGTCGGCGTCAGCACCACGTCGACCTTCTCGAACGCCTGCTCAAAGTCGCGCGCAATCAGCGTACGCACCTTTTGAGCCTTAAGGTAATAGGCGTCGTAATAGCCGGCCGAGAGTACATAGGTGCCGATCATAATGCGGCGTCGGACCTCTGCGCCGAAGCCCTTGGCGCGGGTCTTCTCGTACATATGGGAGAGATCACCATCAGTCTCGCGCAAGCCGTAGCGCACGCCGTCATAGCGTGCCAAATTGGAGGAGCATTCCGCCGGCGCGACGATGTAATAAGTGGGCAGCGAATATTTCGTATGCGGCAGTGAGATGTCGACAATCTCCGCGCCGGCATCTCGGTACCAATCGACGCCCTGCCGCCACAGGGTCTCGATTTTCGCCGGCATGCCGTCGAGGCGGTATTCCGCCGGCACGCCTACGCGGAGACCCTTGATCTCGCCTGTCAACGCCGCTCGGTAATCTGGTACTGGCAGATCGACCGAAGTTGAATCCTTGGGGTCGTAACCGGCCATGACTCCGAGCATCAGCGCAGCGTCCTCCACGGTGCGGGTGAGCGGCCCAGCCTGATCAAGCGAGGAGGCGAAGGCGATCATGCCCCAGCGCGAGCAACGACCATAGGTCGGCTTCAGACCAACGATGCCACAAAAAGCCGCCGGCTGGCGAATTGAACCGCCGGTATCGGTACCAGTCGCGCCGAGTGCCAGGTGCGCCGCCACCGCAGCCGCCGAACCGCCAGAGGAGCCACCCGGAACCAGGGGCTTTTTATCGCCCTTGCGCCGCCATGGATTTATTACATTGCCGTAATAGCTGGTAACATTAGCCGAGCCCATGGCGAACTCGTCCATATTCGCCTTGCCCAGCATTACCGCGCCCTCGCGCCAAAGATTTTCGGTAACGGTCGATTCATAAGGCGGCTTGAAGCCTTCAAGAATATGCGAGCACGCCGTAGAATGGACGCCCCGAGTGCAATAGAGGTCCTTGACGGCGAGCGGCACGCCCGCCAGCAAGCCACCGTCACCGACGGCCAGACGTTTGTCCACCGCCTTGGCGCGTTCAAGGGCGTGATCAAAGGTCTCTGCGACCAGGGCATTGAGCTCACGTGCGTCCTCGCAGGCCCGGATATGAGCATCCGTCAGCTCTCGGGCGGAAAATTCCCTTTTATCTAAACCAATCCGTGATTGGGCGATGGTGAGATCTGTGAGCGCGCTCATTCGACCACCTTGGGGACGATGAAGAAGCCGTCTTCTGTTTCCGGCGCGTCCGCCAGTAGCTCGTCACGTGGTGTGACCTCGCCTACGTCGTCGGCGCGCTGTGGCGCCTTCATAGCAACAACGCTGGTCATCGGCGCGACGTCTTCAGTGTCAATCTCGGAAAGCTGTTCGACCCAGGCGAGGATAGTGTTGAGCTCATCCGCCAGGCTGTCAGTCGCCTCGTCTGCAACCTCAATACGTGCCAGCTTGGCGATGCGCAGCACTGTGGCCTTATCAATTGCCATGTGTCAGGGTGCCCAAAGTAAGATCGTTAAATTCCAGCCGCTTACGACATAGCTTAAGGCTTTTCAATGCCTTGGAGCGGCGGGGCGGCAACCTAACACCGGTCCGGACGAGGCGCAACATGACGCTCATCAACATTGACGATCTTGCCACGGAGCTGCCGCCGATGGGCCGCCTGATCGGCCTTGATCCAGGCAAGAAAACTGTTGGCGTCGCGCTATCGGACCTCACGCGCATGGTGGCAAGCCCCGCAGAGCATCTCAAACGCGGCAAGTTCGCTGATCTCGCCGCCCATCTCGACGAGTTGATACAGACCGAAGAAGTCGCGGGCATCGTCGTTGGCCTACCGCTCAACATGGACGGCTCGGAGGGGCCAAGCGCGCAATCCGCGCGACAATTCGCTGAAAACCTCGAGGCGAAGCTCGACATTGCCGTGGTCCTTTGGGACGAGCGCTTATCAACTGCGGCGGTGGAGCGCGCCATGATTGATGCCGATCTTACCCGCAAACGCCGCCGCGAACGCGTCGACAAGCTCGCAGCCGCCTACACACTGCAAGGCGCCCTCGATTATCTCGCACGCATAAACTATTAGTCTTCCGTGGCGAGGCCGCAGGTCAATCCGCCATCGATGGGAAGAGCGATGCCAGTGATCCAGCGTGCCTCGTCGGAAGCAAGGAACAGAAACCCGGCGGCGATATGCTTGGGATCGCCGAGGCCGAGGGGATGCAGCCCTGCGAGGTGCGCTCGAAAGGCTTCGGGATCATCCACGAGTGACATGTGGTAGTCGACCATTGGAGTTGGTACCCAGCCGGGGCAGACACAATTGACGCGGATATGCTCCTTGGCACCGTCGAGTGCCATATTCCTAGTGATCATCACGGCGCCGGCCTTGGAGACGCCGTAGCTGACCTGGCCAGGCACGCCAATCAATCCAGCGACGGAGGCAGTGTTGAGGATCACGCCGCCGCCTTGCGTGCGGAAATGCGACCAGATCGCCTTGGAGGTTCGGTAGATACTCTTGAGATTGACGTCCAACTGACGATCCCAATCATCGCCAGAAATTTCCTCCGCTGTGCCAATTACCGCCTGGCCAGCATTGTTGACCAGAATGTCAATGTGCCCAAGCGAGGCGATTGATCGGGCGATTAGATCAGCGACATCGTCGTCGCTCGTTACATCAGCCTTGATCGCCTCGGCGCGACCGCCGGTAGTTCGGATTTCCTGCGCCACCGCTTCGTTTCGGCCGGCGTCAACATCAGCACAAACGATCGCGGCCCCTTCTTCCGCGAAGCGTGCCGCCGTGGCCTGGCCAATGCCAGAGCCAGCGCCAGTAACGATGGCAGTTTTGCCCTCTAATCGCATAATCCCCACTCTCCTACCCGCTAAGTGTTTTGAACGCATCCGCATTGGCACGTACGAAATCGCTGAGGCGGCGCGGCAGCCGCCCAGTAATTCTTTCCACCGAATTGTTCACGCCACCTACCTCGCCGGAGCGGAACAGCGCAAACCATTCAAGAATTTCATTGACGAACCAGGCATCGATACCCACGGCCAACATGTTCTCACGGCATTCCTCAGGCGTGATATTAACAAAGCGAAAATTTTTCCCTGTCGCCTCGGAAACGATTTTTGCCGCCGCGTAATAGCTCAGCGCTTGCGACCCGGTCACGTCATAGACCTGCCCTGCATGGTCCGGCACGGTAAGCGCCATCAGCGCAGTTGCAGCGATATCACGCGCATCAACAAAACAATATTTTGCCTCGCCAAGGGGCAAACGGCAGACCTGCGACCCATCGAAGCCCTGGGTCTGTCCATAGAGATTCTGCATAAAGGCATTTGGCCGGAGGATCGTCCAGTCCATACCGGAGGCGCGGAGCGCCGCCTCGCTACGGCCATGCAAACGCTGGAGCTGGGCGGAGCCTTGTTCAGATGCATTCGGCACCGAGATCTTGACGATGCGTTCGATGCCAGACTCGCGCGCGGCCTCAATGGCGTTGATCTCGAGTGCATCCATGTCCGGCTGAGCACCGCAAAGGAGAAAGAGCCGGGTGATCCCGGCGAAGGCAGACCGCAGGCTTTCGCCATCGCCAAAATCGCCGGGGCGAGCGATGTTCGCCAGCTGTGATGCCGCAGGATCGCGCACCATGGTACAGAACAGTGCGTCGTTCTCGTGCAGAAGCGACACCAGTTCGCGACCAATCGTCCCACTCGCACCCGTCACCAGTATCAATGTATCCTCCTCGTGAAGTGATATCATCCATCGCGTATATTGCAGCAAACGAATGGAAAAGTACGATATGGCGGGCAAGGGGAAAAGCGAGAGAGTGAAGATTGAAGAATGCACCGCCCTTGTAACCGGGGCTGCCGGGGGAATCGGCGGTGCCTTGGTCGAGACATTGTCCCGCCGGAATGCGAGACACATCTATGCGGCGGATCTGCCGGCGACGCTCTGCGATGTGTCGACCTGGCCCGCAAAGACCGAGCCGGTAGCGCTCGACGTAACCCGCACCGAAGACGTCGCGGAGGCCGCCCGGCGCCACAGCGATGTGACGCTTCTAGTCAATAATGCCGCGATATTGGAATTTTCTGGCCTCATTCAGGCTACTTCACTCGTCGGCGCGCGAGCACAGTTTGAAGTCAATTTTTGGGGTTATCTCGAAATGTGCCGTGCCTTCGCGCCGATATTGGAAAAAAACGGCGGCGGCGCGATAGTCAATGTGCTGTCGGAGGCATCGCGTATTAACGCGCCCTTCGTCGGCGCCTATTCTGCCTCAAAAGCCGCCGCTTGGTCGTTGACCCAGGGCGTGCGGGCAGAGCTTGCCGCCCAGGGCACCCATGTCCTCGCCGCCTTTCCGAGTTCAACAGACACGGCGATGCTAACTGGGCTCGATGGCGAGAAAGAAGCGCCCAGAGATATCGCCGAGGGCATCGTCAACGCGCTGGTCAGGGGAAAAGAGGACATTTCGGTGGGCGAGCACTCGGTCTATTTCGAAGCTCTTTCCCGTAATGATCCCAAGGCAGCAGAGCGCGAGTTTGCGCTGTTCTTGCCGGGCGCCAACACAATCCCCGACCAAAGTTAGCGGCGCGCAGCGCCCTCAACGATAACCCCGCGCTGAATCACCAGGGTGGCGATCACAACGATAGCGATGCCAGGGATCGTCATGGCCGAGGGCAGGTCACGCCCAGACACCCAATCGACGAACAGCACGAAGGCAGGAATCAGATAGGAATAGGACTGCACACGTGTGGAACCAATGGCGATCGAGGTCGCCTGGATAATAAAAAAGGTCAAGAGCGTCGGGCCAAGGACGAGCCAAGCAAGGCCTCCCCAGACGCTTGTCTCAACCATTCCCCAGTTGATCCGTGCCAACTCGGTGTTGGAAAGCGCAAGAAAACCAAGGGTTGTAATCAGCAAGAACCAGAAGCTCATCACCGCCACCGGTTCGCCCCGGTGCAGTTTGGGAATGAGCGCAGCATATAATCCCATCGAGGTACAGCCGCCGAAGAAAATGGCGTCGCCATCGCTCAGCTCGAGCGAAATCAGTCGCTCTGGATCACCGCGAAATATCACCCAGAGCGCCCCCGCCAAGCCAATCACCATTGCTGCCCAGCGATAACGCCCAAGCCGCTCACGCATCAGGATTGCACCGTAAATACCTGTGCAACCGGGAACGATAGTTGAAATCGCGCCGGAATTGAGGGAATCAGTGGTTTTCAACCCCTCGAACATGGTCCAGAAGAAGATGCCAGAAAAGAACGACAGTAGGCCGTAGCGCCAGAGACCCGAAAGGCCCAACCATTTGAGTCCGTAGCGCCACAAAATAAAGGGCGCAAACAGAATGACCGCGCCACCGAAGCGGATTGCCATCAATACACTGGCCGGCATGGCATCGGCGATCTCGTCGCCGACACTGAAAGTCGTGGATATGAAGAACATTCCCAAAATGGCTCCCACATGGGCCCCGGAAATGGTCATTTTTTCTGCCTGACCCCTATCGCACCACGTTGTATGATCAAGCTTGCAATCAGCACGATGGCGATGCCGGGCAACGTCATCACCGGTGGCAGGCCACGGCCAATCGCCCAATCGATGAGCAGAACGAAAGCCGGGATGAAATAGGAATAGGCAAGCACCCGAGTCGGTCCAATGCGTGGCGTGGCGTATTGGAACATAAAGAAGGAAATGACCGTGCTAACCACGGCGAGATAGATGATCCAGCCATATACGTCCAACCCGGTTTCGGCCCAGGGCGACGCGACCAGGTCCTTGCCGGCGATGATTAGATAGAAAATCGCGCCGAACAGTAATATCCAGAAGGTCATGATGGCTGTCGGTTCACCGCGATCGAAGCGCTTAATTAAAACGCCGTATAAACCGAACGCGACGCAACCGGCGAGAAATATGCCGTCGCCCTTGTTGACATCAAGCGCAACCAACCGCTCGGGATCACCACGAAATATGATCCATAGCGCCCCCACCAGGCCAAGAGCGAGAGCCGCGAGGCGGTAGCGGCCGAGTCGCTCGCCAGCGATGAAAAAGGCGATAATGGCCGAAAGCACGGGCACCGTAGTGAACAGCGTGCTTGTGTTTAGCGCGCTGGTGTACCGCAGCGATTCGAACATGCACCAAAAGAAGATTGTCACCGCCAGCGCGATAGCAGCGTAGCGCCACAATGCTCCCAAACCGGGCCATGCAAGGCCGTGACGGATATACACGTAGACCCCCATGAGAGCAGCAGCGGCGACGAAGCGGATCAGCATGAGTACACCCGGCTCCAGCGCATGAGCGATCTCCTTCCCGACCGGAAAGGAAGTGGAGACCATCAGATTGGCCAAGAGCGTGACCGCGTGAACAGACGTCACACCGCCGGCAGGCATGGCAGAAGAAGCGGGGCAATTTTTCATGGATAAGCAAAGATCTGCTATCTTCCTGCCAACGTCCAGCCTCGATTCGCGCACCGGAAGCCAACCGCAACTTGCTAAGGCTGTTCTCCCAGTAGCAAATTTCTCTAAAATTAAGAGGCTCTTGGGCAGTGCCCCCACCACGCACCTTGCCGCTACGATGCGCCCGCTTTATGAATCGGTTTTTATGCAGCCTATTCCGCGACCCAATGCACTCACCCAGCGTGACTTACTCGGGATCGAAGGTCTAACCCCCGATAGCGTGGCATCGATTCTTGACCTTTCCGAATCGTACGTTGCCCTCAACCGCGATGCCCAGAAGAAATCAGACGTACTGCGCGGGCGCACCCTGATCCTGCTATTTTTTGAAACTTCGACCCGCACGCGCACCTCGTTTGAGCTCGCAGGCAAACGTCTCGGTGCCGATGTCATCAATATTTCAGTCGCTTCCTCGGCGATAAAAAAGGGTGAAACCCTGATTGACACGGCGATGACGTTGAATGCCATGCATCCAGACGTCATCGTCGTCCGCCATCCAAACGCGGGCGCGGTGCGCCTCCTCACCAATCACGTCAATTGCGCGGTGATCAATGCCGGCGACGGCAGCCATGAGCACCCCACTCAGGCGCTGTTGGACGCGCTCACCATCCGACGACACAAGGGCAGGCTGGACGGACTCAGGGTGGCGATCTGCGGTGATATCATGCATAGCCGGGTTGCGCGCTCCAATATATTGTTGCTCTCGATGATGGGCTCTCAGGTGCGTCTCGTCGCGCCGCCGACACTGGTACCTACGGCAATCGAGCGGATGGGCGCGGAAGTTTTTTCTGACATGCGCGAAGGTCTTGAGGATTGCGACATCATCATGATGCTACGCCTCCAGGCAGAGCGCATGCAGGGCACCTTCGTACCCTCTACCCGTGAATATTTCCGATATTTCGGCCTCGACGAATCTAAGCTTGCCGCTGCCCGGCCGGATGCGCTCATCCTGCATCCCGGACCGATGAACCGAGGTGTCGAGCTCG
>CAZUXZ010000117.1:0-3073 GCA_964624055.1 uncultured Rhizobiaceae bacterium
ACATCTACAATGTCAGCTCCACCTCTAAGAGCTTCTAAAGCTTCTTCTAGATTTTGAACACTCACCATAAGTAACATACAATATCTCCAAATTTATCCCAAAATTGATTTTATTTCAGTCTTTAGTTGATCTTTTTCTTCATCAGACAATTCAGATATAGGAGCTCTCACATGCCCATGTTTAAGACCCATTACTTCCCCCCAGAATTTACACATCGCAACCGGCAAAACACCATTCATTTTATTAACAGTATAAGCCCACCATTTGTCTGATACAGATTTAATTGGTTTTACATTTTTGTCATAAAAATCTTGATCTAAAACGCCTGTCATAGCTTTATCAATTAATTTCACATAGGAACTGCTACCAGGCAAATCAAATCTCCAATCTGAAGTATTAGCAAACATTACCTGTTGTTCGAAACCCAATTCTTTACCCTTAAAAAGAATCCACTCATCAGGGGTGCTTATAATAGCCCTAGAACCAATTTTCTGGTGTGATTCAATTGAAATTTCTGGATTAAAACTAGCTTCTTTTACACCCACCACATTAGGAATATCGCATATCTTAGCAAGTGCATCTGCATCCAAAACAATTCCAAATTGTGGAGTGTTATAAAACATTATTCCAAGATTCGAATACTCTGCTAAAATCTTCACAAAATCAATGACTTGATCATTGGTCTTCGTAACCATGTATGGAGCTCCAACAATCAACATATCAAAACCCAATGCTTCTGCAGAATCTGCAAGCTTTAACATTTCCTTAACAGATGTGTGAGTTACTTGAGCAGCTATTGGCCATTCTCCGTTTGCCTCATCTGAAGCAATCTCAAATAATTGAATTCTCTCCTCCCTAGTAAGACTCCAAAACTCTCCCATGTTCCATGAAAATCCACCACCTCGAGTTCCTAGTGATCTGATATGTCGTATATTATGTCTTAACGCGAGTTCGTCAATCTGATCATTCTCATCAAATGGTGTCATCACAGTAGTCCATTGACCACGAACATTTTCTCTAGCCCAATCCATTACTTCATTCTTGACGTATTCTGCCATATATAGCTCCAATTAACATATCAAATAATACAATTCAGGATATGAAAAAGTTAACCTTTTTTATCTCCTGAATATTTTACATATCAATGAAACAACATGTCAATTAAAAGGGTCTTTAACAAGCGGAGATCTTTTATGCAAATACATATGGAAAGGACTTACATGTCACTAGATCTGTAAGATTTGGAACCGATACGAGAAATTTAATTCTTGGCCATTTGTTTGTTATGAGTACGTAAACATCGGGTGCAAATTTTCACACTCGTTTGTTGTCCATCGATGAAGACTTGAGCACGCTGGACATTAGCAGACCATCTCGTTCGAGTTCTTCGCTTCGAATGACTCACATTATTGCCAGATTGACCAGATTTTTTACAAATTTCGCAAGTAGCCATATTACCTCTAGATACAAAAACACCTCTCGGTGCTGATTAATATAAATATATCATAATGTGCCGGTACCATCAATCTGTTTGAATTGATTAAAACAGATTAAATCACCATTTCGATCAATATATTCTGATTAAGAACTATTATCCAAAATTTCGTATAATTACCAAAAATTTATTGGAAGAGAAATTATGCATTCTTATCTAGGTGGCATAGAATTAAATCTAATGTTTTCAGCCATGTTACCTATGATTGAATTAAATGTTGACACATTAAATAATTTAAATGTTTTCCCTGTTCCTGATGGCGATACAGGAATAAACATGTTTCTAACACTTAAAGATGCTTTTGCTGAAGTAGAAAAATCCACTTCACCCAATCAATCTTCTTCCGATTTTCTAAAAGCTTTATCAAAAGGTGCGTTGTTTGGTGCTCGGGGCAATAGTGGTGTAATACTTTCTCAATTTTTTAAAGGATTCGAGACAGCTAGCCAAGGAATTCAAAATTTTGATTCTTCAACCTTAGTAGAATCTCTAAAACAAAGTACTATTCACTCTTATAATTCTGTAACAGACCCTAAAGAAGGAACAATGTTAACTATCATCAGAAGTGCTTCAGATGCTGCATCAAAATACTATTCGGAAAACCCACATGATTTAAATTACTTAATCAATAAAATATGTATAGCATCCAAAAAAACATTGTCCGAAACACCATCTATGCTAAAAGTCCTTGCAGATGCAGGAGTGGTTGATTCTGGAGGACATGGGATATATATCATTCTGGATGGTATAAGACAATTTTGTAAAACGGGGGCAATATCCTTAACTAAAATTTCTCCACCATTACCTGGAAATATCTCGACCCAAACATCTGAATCAATATCTCCCAAATTTTTTGATTCGGAATTAGATGAAGAATTTGGTCATTGTACACAATTTATTATCCTAGATCCTGTAAAACCAATATCCGAAATCCAATCTATTCTTAAAGAATTTGCATCTTCAGTTGTAGTTGTTGGAGATGAATTTAGTCTGGTAAGAGTCCACTGTCATTCAGAAACACCCCAACAAGTACTCAATTCTGTAAGCTCCCTTGGAAAGATTGATGATATAAACATTCAAAATATGGATCACCAATTCGAAAACTTCAAAAATCAGTTCGATATTTCTACATCTATTAAAGATTTTGCTTTAATTCCAATCGTGCCTGGATCAGGATTTGAAACTCTCTTTAAAGAGTTGGGTGCTCACACAACTATTCCTTCTGGTGAAAAAATGAATCCAAGCGCCAAAGAGATTCTCTCTGTAATTGAAAATTTAAATTTTAATGACATAGTTATACTGCCAAATCATAAAAATATTTTATTGACTGCAAACCAAGTCTCACAATTATCATCAAAAAATGTACATGTTCTCCCAACTAAATCAATATGCGAAGGTATTTCTGCGATGATGTCTTATTTACCGCACAAAGACCTGTCTGAAAATTTTTCTCAAATGCAAAATAGTTACAAGAATCTATCCTATGGAGAAATAAACACAGCGACACGTGATGCACAAATTAATGATTTACAGATTTCTAAGGGCCAAAAAATCTGTTCATTTGATAATATAATAGTGTCG
>CAZUXZ010000118.1:0-6928 GCA_964624055.1 uncultured Rhizobiaceae bacterium
CCGTGGATCAGCGGCACCCTCCAGCGTGCCGCGCTTGAGGTCATGGCGGAGCGCGCAGACCGCGCCAGCCTGCCAGGTCCAATCGGGCCAGACGTGAATGTCGTGGCCGCGCTCAGCGAGGGCTTCGGCGGTCCCCTGGGCAAAGCGCCCCTCAAGACTGAGGCGGCCGGGAAAGGCGTCGTGCGGTTCGAACGAGTCGGGGGAATTATGAATGGCTAATCGCGGCGCCTCGACGGCAGCCTGCAGATTCATGCCGAACACGAAGGTGTTCAGCAACGTCTGTAGCATGGCTTGGCACTGCACGTCTCCTCCCGGCGTGCCGAACGGCATGATGAAGCAGCCGTCGCGCACGGCGAGCGCAGGATTGGGTGTGAGGCGAGGTCGCTTGCCGGGGGCGACGGACGACGCATGTTGTGGATCGGCCCAGGATTGTGAGCCGCGCGAAGACGGGCATAATCCGGTGCCAGGGATAACCGGGGTGTCGTAGGAAACGTCACTCGGCGTGGCGGAAAAGGCATTGCCGTGCCGGTCGATGACTGCGACGTAGGACGTATCACCGGCCGCCTTCGGTTGTCCCGAAATTGGCGCCCCAGCATTTTCGACCAGTACTCGGTCTGGCAAGATGCGTCGACGTTGAGAGGCGGTGTAGGTATTAGAAAGAAGATCGGCCAGTGGCACATCGACGAAACGCGGGTCACCGTAATACCGTTCGCGATCAGCAAAGGCGAGCTTGAGGGACTCGGCAATGGTGTGAACATAGTCTACGTCGTTGTGCCCCATTGAGCTGAGTTCTTCCGCTTGCAGAAGCGACAACGCCTGAAGTAGCAATGGTCCCTGGCACCAGGGACCGCAAGCATAAACCTCGATGCCCGCGAACCTTACGCACATGGGCGGCTCGATAGCTGAGCGATAGTAGGCAAGGTCGTTGGCACGTAGAAGGCCGCCGTTGTCTCGGTGATAGCGCAGGATTTCCTCGGCAATATCGCCACGATAGAAAGCCGCACGTGCCGCTTCTAGTCCGGCGTTGCGCCCCTTCACAGCGGCGCTCCGCTCCTCGTCGGCCATATGTTGTAGACTGGCGGCGAGGTCCCTTTGAAAAAATAGCTCACCAACGACGGGTGGTGCACCACCAGGCAAATAAATCGCTGCGTTGCTCGGCCAGCGCCGATAGCCTTGAATATGCTCGGTGATGATCTTTGCCATGTGGGGATACATCACGAAGCCGTCGGCGGCGAAGCGGATAGCCTCGCTGGCGACGTCCGCGAAGCCCATCGTGCCGTGGCGTTGGAGCGCTGTGATCCAAGCATCCGGTGCCGCCGGAACCACCGTGCGCAATACTCCCTCGAGAATTCGGCCTCCATGTTCGCGCTGAAAAAGGTCGGTAGTGACGGCTCGAGGCCAGGGTCCGAGCCCGCTTATTGTCTCAACTCGCTTTTCGTTGGCAAGATAGATCATAATCGGTGCGACGCCAGCGAAGTTAACGTACTGGCTCTGCACGACAGCAAGGACGATACCGGCAGCGACACCGGCGTCGATTGCATTGCCCCCTGCTTCGAGGATCTGCATGGCCGCCTGGGACGCTAGATAGTGACCTGCGACGACCATGTGCCGCTGCCCGCGCAAGAGGGGCCGGTAACCATCCATATGCGCCAAGTCAACTCCGCCACCACCTATTACATTGGGCATGCGCCGCCTATAATGCGTTCATGCGCATTTTCTCCGAACAATACTATCGCAAGAAGGATTTTGACATCGCTCATGACCTGTTCAGAAATGTGAATATTTATACAAATTGACCAGTATTAGGTTTGCGATTTTTCCACGGTAATGCTTGCTCTAATTGAGTTGCAAGGCGCAATAATAAGGCTTCATCTTGATCGCGCGCAACAAATTGCATTCCTATCGGCATTTTAGTTTCACTTGTACAAAGTGGTAACGAGATAGCCGGCAATCCAGCCATGTTCATAGGTACTGTAAAAGCACAATCTGGCCCCATCCTTGTGTTGTTATACTTATCAACATCAAAAGACATATCGTACCAGCCGTGTTCCCGTGCTGTTACCGGAATAGTAGGAAATAACCAGGCATCAAAATGTGCCATTTTCCCAACCAAATCCCTGCACATCATCCGCATGGACTCTACATCATTTGCATGTTCTACGCCCGAAATAGCCTTACCCTTTTCAATTGTAGTCACGTATAAATAAGCTAGTTCACCATCTTTTGGCGGTCTCCCAATTATCTCCTTCATGCCATCTATAAATGCGGCTGTTTGGACGGATATAATTCGCATGTAGGTATTATATAATCTCCAAAAGTTGTAAGGAATATTTTGAATCTCCACACAATGCCCTAACTGATTCAGAATGTTTCCCGTATCTTTAATTGATTTATAAACATCTTCACTTAATTTTGTGCAACCGTCAGGAGACTCGCAAACTACGGCAATATTTAATTTTTCCACCTTCCTGGAAATATTGGAAACGTAAGATACCTTAGGTTTTGGATAGTAATATGGCTCGCCGGGCAGAGGTCCACCTACAACATCTAAGTAAGCTGCTGTGTCTCTAACGCTGCGAGAAATACAGAAAAATAATGCTCCACCATACCAAAAATCGACGATTGCCGGAGCCATGGAAACACGCCCACGTGATGGTTTTAAACCAACCAATCCACAATGAGATGCTGGAACTCGTATAGAGCCACCACCGTCACTTGCCTCTGCCATGGGGAGTACCCGAGAAGCTACGGCGGCAGCTGCGCCGCCAGAAGAGCCTCCTGGCGTACAATCTATATTCCATGGGTTTTTTGTAATTCCAAAAAGTCTAGACTCACATGAAAGAGCCCACCCCAACTCAGGTGAGTTGCTCTTGCCTAGCAAAGTAAATCCAGATTCTTTAGTTAATTTAACCGGATGAGAATCAAATGGAGCTACCACATCTTTCATATAGGGACATGAATTAGTCATAGGCTGGCCCTTCCACGCCGTTGCTAATTCCTTTACTAACCAGGGCACGCCTTTAAATGGGCCATCCGGCAATTTTGGATTCTTAGCCATGCGCCGACCTTCTTCAAAACATTCTATTGTGAAAAAATTTAAGTGTGGATTGATAGACTCGCTGCGATGTATTGCTTCGTCCATAATTTCTATTGGTTTTATCTCTTTATTTTCTACTAACTTTGCGAGACCAACAGCATCATAATCTTCGTATTCTGAAAAAGACATATGACCTCTCAATTATTGATTATAAAAGTTACGTGAACAAAATATTTTAATAAAAATTATTATAATTATAAATAAAAATTTTAGTTATATAAGTATAATATAAATTTGTGTTGTCATTTAAATATTTATTGGCTTAATATTTTGATTCAAACTAAACATATTTGATGGGTCATACTTATTTTTTAGTCTTACTAGTTTTTCATATTTATTGACGCCATATGACGATTTTACTCGATCTTCGCCTTCATCCCCAAATTCTCCCAAATAATTCATGTAAACAGAAGATGTTGTGAAGGGTTCCATCGATTCCCAAAATGTTTTTGCCCAAGAAGAAATTGTGTGTTTGCTATCTCTGTCCGGAGACATGCCGCAAATAAGAAGGCTGTAACGCGCATCTCGGTGATTGAAAGCCATTTCATTCACTCCTGCGCGGCGAACGCCATTACCAACTTGTTCAATTAAAACAACAGAGTCTGGTGTTGGTATTTTTGATACGTATTTAAGTATCATATCGATTGCTGGAACATCTAAACTTTTCATAAAGCTTGATTTCCAATAATTTTGGTAACCCTCTTCAAAAATGTGATCAACTGATTGTTGAAAATCTACATATGAAATCTCTTGTATTGTATCAACAACAGGAGAGCCAAATTTTTTAAGCGGAAGTAGAAGCTCTTCTCCTCTTTTCGGGTCCCCACAATAACAGACTGTAACACCAATAAGAATTTGCCCATCAATATTCAAAAAGGCTATGAGGGATACTAGTGAATCGGGACATGAACGGGTAAAGTTATCATAAAATACAAGTACCTCCCGGGCTGTATCTAAAGTAAAAAATATAGTTCCTGCAAGCACATCTCTAATGGGGTGAACTGCGAATTCAAATGAAGTTGCAATCCCAAAATTTCCGCCCCCGCCACGTACTCCCCAAAAGAGATCGCTATTTTGTTTTGAATTGGCTGTTACTACTTTTCCGCCCGACGTTACAATATCAATGGAAAGGAGATTGTCGCACGCTAACCCATACTTTCCAGCAAGCCAGCCCCAGCCGCCACCAAGTGTAAGGCCTGCAACGCCTGTGCGGGATACTGCTCCTCCTGTACTTGCTAGACCAAACACCTGCGTCTCTCGGTCATATTCTTTCCAGGTGGCGCCCCCTTCAACTCGAGCAGTTTTTGCTGACGGATTAACATAAACAGACCTCATGGGAGACAAGTCAATCATTAGACCGCCTTCGCATACGGCGTTGCCGGATACATTATGACCCCCACCCTTGACAGATATAAGAATATTTTGAGTTCGTGCAAAATTTACTGCTACAATAACATCAGACACACCGGCACAACGTATGATCATTCCAGGTTTGTGATTTATCATTGTGTTCCATATTGTACGGGCATCATCGTATTCAGAATCTGTGGGCAGTAAAAGTTTTCCTCTTAGATTATTTTTTAAATTTTCAATAATTGACGAATCTATGTTTAGATCATCTAGTATGCAGTACTTGCTATCAGAAGATGTCATTTTTTTCTCCGTTTGACAGAATTGGTCTAAACTTTCGAAAAACAACTAAATTTTAAACGGTTCAAACTATACCGATAAAATCATTGTAGTTTCTATCAAATTAAGATAGATTTTTTGTGAGCTCGTCCATTTTCGGAGGTCATTATGGATAACACCTTTGGTGGTTGTTGTATGTGTGGCGCAGTTCAGTACACCTGCGCATTAGAGCCAGTTGCAACGGTTGTCTGCCACTGTCGGGATTGCCAAAAACATACCGGAAGTGCATTTGCAACAGCCCTGTTTTTCTTAAAACACCAAGTAAATATAACTGGTGAACTTAAATCATTCGAAAAGGAGACGGATGCTGGAAATATAATGACAAGAACCTTCTGTGATAAATGTGGTTCCCATATCACCGAGTTTTCAACTGGTTATCCAGAGCATGTCGTGGTACATGCCGGAACATTGAATGATCCAACCATGGTTAGCCCAGATTCTCAATGCTGGACTCCCGGAACGCTACACTGGACAGACAATATTAGCAAACTGAAGGGCTACGAGAAGGACCCTGAATTCTAAATTTTCAAAGCTTAAGCCCTTGGCTTTTAGTGACGAGAAATGCATAGCCACTAACGCTCCGTTGACGGCTTCTTGAGCTTTAATGAAATCCGCCTGGCACGCGACCTTCTCCGTGTCATCACGACACGAAAATAGAGCTAAATTCTTTATTTTCGATTTTTCAAGTCATAACTAACTGTAGCATTTGATAGGCTAGGATTCTAAATTATTGAAAAATATAGATTAAATTCAGTGGATTTGAATTGCCAATTCTTGCCTCTCAAAGGTACTGCCCTATATTTTTATATCTCCTAAAAATCCATGACGTAGAAGATCAGAAGTCACGCCTAGCGGCGCCTGCTCGCGCCGGATCCGTGCCACCAAATCATTTTGCTCCAATTTCGAAGTTACTGTGGCGGGTTTACGCTATGAAGCGACATTAGCAATTCGCCCCTATTTGCGTGGGTAACTACTTAAGCCACTTATTCTCTACTTTCATGAGAGCGGAATCGAGGGCGTCCATGGCAAGGTCGATTTCGTCAGAGGTGATGGTGAAGGGGGGGCCGACCTTGACCGTATTTGGGGTGTAGCCGCCCAGGTAAACACCGTGGGCGGCGCATTCGGCATAGATCATTGAGTTAGGGTTGCTTGCGAGATCGCCGGTGAAAGCGTGAAAGCGATCGGCCTCAATGATGGAAGAGCCATCCCTACCCACTAGATCCAGTGTTTGATACAAGCCGCGGCCAGCTACTCGGCCAACGCAATCGTGTTTTTCCTTTAATTCGTTGAGCCGGGCATTCAGGTATGCACCCTTTTGACGAACGGATTGCAAAATGTCATTTTCAAATGCCCATTCCAACGCGCCTACAATCGCGGCACACACCAAGGGGTGGCCATCCCAGGTGGAGCCCGACCACCAACGCGCGTTTTCAAAGGGATCGGCAATTTCTTTCGATGCAATCACCGCACCCACTGGCATAACACAGCCAGTCAGTCCCTTGCCACAGGCGATAAGGTCAGGTGCAACGCCCGGCGTGCTCTGGTAGCCGAACCATTCACCCAGCCGACCGACGCCGGTAATAACTTCATCCGATATCCAAAGGATGTCATATTTTTTCAGCATTGCCGCCATATCGGCCATGTATCGCGGATGCGGCAAAGTGCCGCCAGCTCCCAGCATAGGCTCGGCGATCATCGCTGCAATATTCTCAGGTCCGACGGCGCGTATGATCTCCTCAGTGGCAGCCAGTGACGGCAGAACTTGGCCCTCGATAACCCTATAATCCTCATGCTCGGGCGCCGGCACAGGTATATAGCCCTGGGGCGGAAAGCCCGGTGTGTCGCGGACGGTGTCCAAATCATCACGATGTGTGATGTTGTTTCGGTAACCGCGCATCATGGTCGAACCCATGACCATGCCATGAAAACTATGTGCCTGGGTCAATACGCCAGCGCGTCCAGTGTGCAAGCGTGCCATATTGATTGCACTCTCCACTGCGTCGGTGCCAGAAGAAAACACGCGCACGCGTCCGGCCCAATTCTCACCGGGAAATAGCCCCTCAATTATTAGCTTTGCGGCCTCGGCCCGATATTGATTGGCAAAGCCGTAAAACGCGTGGCCGGTGCGTCCCATGGCTTCTT
>CAZUXZ010000119.1:0-2569 GCA_964624055.1 uncultured Rhizobiaceae bacterium
TATCGAAACTAAATTCATATAATTCCCACTTGTAGCCCCCTTATGCCACAATTCCGAACGACTTCTACTATAAAACCAAATTTGTCTATCTTGAAGAGTTTTCTCAATGGACTGTTTATTCATATATCCTAGCATTATCACTTCATTATTTGTCGCATTTTGGATGATTACAGGGATTAATCCTTTATCATCGAATTTCAAATCTACCATTTTATTCACTTTCTTCCATTTGTTCCAATGGCCTTATAGGGATTCCAAGCTCACTAAGAAATTGTTTCGCTCCTGAAATTGAATGGGTCTTACTATGAAATATACTAGCTGCAAGTACTGCATCCGCCAAGCCAGATTTCAAAGCATCGAAAAGATGTTGATATTCACCAGCACCTCCACTAGCTATCACTGGAATTTGCACGCTACTAGATATTTCAAATAGTTGCCGAATATCATAACCAGATTTATGTCCATCTTGGTCCATACTAGTCACTAATAGCTCACCAGCACCTAATTTCGACATTAATTTGGCCCATTTGACTGCATCAATACCTGTTGCGTTTCTTCCTCCGTGCGTGAAAACTTCCCATTTAGAATTTTCATCAAGTGATACTTCTGAAAATTTCGGGGAGGTCTGAAGAGGAGATTGAAATTTTGAGTCATATTTCACAGCCTTTGAATCAATGGCTACCACAATACATTGACTGCCAAAGTAATTCGATGACTCATTAATTAAATTAGGGTTCTGAATCGCAGAAGTGTTAATTGAAACCTTGTCAGCACCTGCGTGAAGTAACATTCTAACATCTTCCAAGGTTCTCACACCACCACCTACAGTTAATGGAATAAATACTTTTTCTGATACAGATTTAACTACATCAAGTATAATATCTCTGTTTCCGGAACTTGCAGTGATATCAAGGAAGACTAATTCATCTGCACCCGCTCGATTGTAATATTCTGCAAGTTCAGTTGGGTCACCAGCATCATATAAATTTACGAAGCTAACACCTTTTACTACCCTTCCCATATTGATATCTAGACAAGGGATGATCCTTTTGGTTAACATTTTATTTCCTGGCAATAATCATATATTGGCAAGAGCTTAAATTGTGTTTACTTACAAATCTAAAATTTGAATCTGTAATCAAATTTTTCATTTGTTCATCGTTAATTCTTTGATTTGCAGGAGGGCCACTAACAGATTCTTCTTGCCATTCAATAATTGATAACCAGCCCCCTGGTTTAACAGATCGATATATTTCGTCAAACATTTTTGATTGATTCTTAGTACGGCTGAATAGACAAGCAGCAAACACCCCGTCTAAAGAATCAGTTTCTAAGGGCAATCTACCTCCTGCTTTGTAAGAGTGGGTAAAAACATTTGATACACCTATTTCTTGAATTTGTGATTCCACACTTTTAAGAAATGTTTTTTTAGTATCTAAAACATGTACTTTTCCATCAAAAAGATATTTTGCGAGAGCTACTGAAAGAAGTCCATTGCCAGCTCCTACATCTGCTATTTCTTGATATGGATGTAAAGGAACCATTGATATAATCTGAAATGTGTCTAAATTTTCGTACCTTAAGTCTTTCAGTCGGTTAGCTTTAATAAATTGGTTGGTTGAATTATTTGTGGTCATATATTCCTCTTGCAAATCTAATTTTTTTCGAATCTACAAATAGCCTCTTTTAGATCGATTTTTCCCTCATAAATTGCAGTGCCTATAATTACTGATTCAGCACCGATTGTTTCTAACTCTTCTAAATGTTCTAATTTAGATACTCCTCCTGCTGCCAATATTGGTAGCTGAGTAAAGTCTACTATTTTCTCAATTTCAGAATAATTCGGTGAAGTTAGAGTTCCATCTCTTTCTATATCAGTATACATAAATCTTTTCACACCAAGTCTGATTAGTTTCGTGGCCAAATTAATTGCAGTAATGCTTGATTCTTGAGTCCATCCATTTTTTGCAATGACACCATTTTTGGCATCTAAACTCACTACAACAGCATCCGGCCCAAATCGATGACATGCTTCCTCGACAAAGTGGTGATCCTCTACAGCAGCAGTTCCAAGAATAATTCTGCTTACTCCTGAATTGACTATCTGCTGAGCACTATTAATGTCTCTGACACCTCCTCCAAATTGAATAGAAACATTTGTTTCTACAAGAATCTCTTTGACAGTTTGAATATTATCTAGATTTCCTGATTTAGCACCATCTAAATCAACTACATGTAACCATTTAGCTCCAAGAGATACCCATTCTTGAGCAATTTCTTTTGGAGAATCTGAATAGATGGTTTCACGATTGTAATCGCCTTGAAAGAGTCTTACACATTTAGAATTTTTGATATCTATGGCTGGAATAATATTCATTTTCGTAATGACCTAATTAAATCAATAAAATTTTTGTAAACTTTCAATCCTGCAGTACCACTTTTCTCTGGATGAAATTGTACTGCATTTGCATAGCCCCAATTAACGGCACTGGTAAATTTTTGGCCATAAATTGTTTGGCCTGTAACTATTGAATCATCTAATGGATCCGCGAAATAAGTATGGACAAAA
>CAZUXZ010000120.1:0-13499 GCA_964624055.1 uncultured Rhizobiaceae bacterium
TCGCACGATGCTTTTCAGTATTTTGGGCGCACCTACGGGCTGACCTTCCTAGCTCCCCAAGGGCTAAGCACCGATTCGGAAGCATCCGCGAAAGGTGTCGCCCGCCTTATAGAGCGGATTCGCGCGGAGGACATTTCGGCCGTCTTCGTCGAGAACATTGCCGACCCTCGCCTCCTACAGCAAATCGCGAATGAGACTGGCGCCACCATCGGTGGCACACTCTACCCTGGCGCGCTTTCAGGTCCGGACGGCCCCGCGTCCACCTATCTCGACATGATGCGCCATAACGCGACAACGCTAGTGCGGGCGCTTGGATCGTGATGGATAGCACCGAGCCTGATGAAAATATTCGCTTCAGCGGAAGAATCTTGAGACTAGCACCCCTTGTCCTAATAGCCTTGCTCGGCAGCCTGCCCCTGCTGACGCGCCTTGTGGGTTTGCTCAAAATTTTTAGATGGCAAGAGGTGTCCAAAAGAAAAAATTACGCTGAGAAGACCACCCAGGAAAATGGGATTCGCACCCTGCGCGACAACACCCATTTAATTGGGATTAAGCGCGCTTAAGACAATTAAATTTTGAGTTGGAAAAAATTAATATTATGAAATGGGTTCAATGAGTTAAAGAACATTTTGGTAGGCGAGACAGGAACCAAACCTGTGACCCTCCAATTAAAAATAAGCTGGTCAATACTGACTGAAGCGTATCGCATCAGTCGTTGTGCGTTTTCCACCACTCGGCGACGAGGACATGGGCTTCGGCGATCTGGGCGGGGGTCATTAGTCCCTTCACGATAGCTAGATTGCGACCACCCTCAATATCTCCCATTGCTTTGGCAAGTGAAAACCACATATGCGCCTTGATATAACTTTGGGGAACACCCTCGCCTTTGGCATACATTATTCCGAGGTTGGTCTGGGAATCCGCATGACCCTGCGAAGCAGCCATTTGATACCATTTGGCAGCTCTTGCATCGCTAACGGGAACACCCCTGCCCTTTTCAAAAATGATGCCAAGGTTGAACTGGGCTGGTGCAAAATCCAATAAGGCGGCTTTCTTATACCACTTGATTGCATTGGTGCTACTAATGGGAACACCCCTGCCTAGTTCATACATTAGTGCGAGATTGAATTGGGCAGGAGCATAACCCTGCTCAGCAGCCAATAGATACCATTTGACTGCTTTAGCTTCGTCCTGCCTAACACCTGTGCCATGAGCATACATAAGGCCAAGATTAAATTGAGCTGGCGGAAGACCGAGCTCAGCAAGCGGCTGGTATTCTTTTAAAGCGGTGGAGTAATCGCCACGGTTATATGCTGCGACGCCATCTTCTAGATCAGCCCGCGCAGTACTATAAATAAATAGAAAACCAAGGACAGCAAGTGCAGCAGCTAGCTTATTCATGCCGACAACCTAAGCCAACCAAATGAAAATGTTGAGTCCAGCAGTAAGAGTCCAGAGACCAACAGCCTTTACCCTAATAGTTTCGCTTGATCATCTGTCTCATGGTGTATCAACAATTTGACTGGGACAAAGATCAATTCCCGTGGGCGTCATTAACATATACGGTGCCCGCGGAGTAATAGTAATCAGCTGATTCATGACCATCATTTGGATACATACCACTGTGGAAGTAGCCGCAATTGTTAGATAAAGTCCTTTCGTGGTGAGAACTCGGTTTTGAGTTTAAACACACTTTCCAGAGGCGATATTATCTTCGCAGTTGAAAGATGGCTTTTCCGAAGGGCGAATAACATGAATGACCAAGAAAGCTTTAAGGCTGGCACCGATGTGATGGATGCAGTAACCAAGGCGATGAACCACATCATCCAGAAAAACCCGGAGATCAATCGTGCGGCAGCATTATCTGGCGTGATGGTTTCTGCGTTCAATTATGTGTATGCGCTTGCGCCAGATCAGGAAGTGGCCGACGAGGTGATCAACAATTCGCGCCAAGCAGCAATCGAGGCATTACATCAGATGCCAGAGGTGACACGGATAAAAGCGGGAGTCGCGCTACCCCACGATTCATCCGTTGAAAACCTCGTCTTTCTTGATTCTGGAAATTTCACAGGCAAGACCGAAAACGACGGACCACCCGACGAGCAGTAGCAATAGGCCCAAGGTTTGCGTGAGCATTCGTATTTGATTCGATGGCATCTGCTGATGCTCTGGGGTGAAGATAGCTCTGAATATAATTAACCTAGCTTTGCAAACTGGTCCTCGGTCGCCACTCCTGAACTCCGACTGCCCAGACCAACGATCAAGGAGATGTTTCAAGAAGCTCTTGTTTTTGAGCCGAATCTTTAACTGAGTAGTCGGTTGTTATTCCTACTGTGTCAGCAATCTAGAGTAGTAAATGATCACGGCGGGAGTTTAGGCTAGATCATAGAAACTAAACTCTTACTAAGAAGAATAATCCTTTAATATTTCCAATTTTTATATTTCATTAGGATGCACCCATCTGGGGGTATTTTTGTGCGGTGCCTGCGCGCGTAACATGCCTATCAGGTGGGGGATATTTTTGCTGATGGTCTCCTCGAGACCACCACTTCAGCAAAGGTTCGCCAACGTATCACCTTCAGCGAATTTTGTCGGAGTGGTGCCGTATGCACCCCCGTTTTTGCTGATAGCGAGTTAAAATCTAGAGGAGATGAATACATGGGAAAGCCAGATTTCTACAAAGAAGATACCAAAGGAACCTATAACGCTTGGTACTTCGAAGATGAGATTGAAGGAGAAAAAGAGTGTTACGAAGGTGGCCAGGCTGCCTATTATGATGTCAACAGGCCCTTGTGGGAGCTGAACCCAGACAAGGCGGTCCTGCTGATCATTGATCTTCAGGTTGATGTTGTTGATCCAAAGGGCAAGCTTTGGATGCCTGCATCCACAAAGATGCTCCCAAATCTGAAAAAGGTTATGGCATTTTGTCGGTCGCATGGGGTCCCGATTATCTACACAAAGCACCAAGCGCATCCCAGCGGAAGAGATAAAGGCCTGATGCACACCTATCTAACCCTTCTTCAAGAGTCGTTGATTGAGGGACAGAACGGTGCAGAAATTTACGACGAGATTGCACCAGAGCCTGGCGAATGGGTGATTGAAAACAAACGTCGTTACGATTCTTTCTGGGGGACGGAACTAGAAGAAGTCCTTAGAACAATGGGCAGGGATCAAATTATCCTGACTGGTGCCTGCACCAATTTCTGCTGCTCTACGACCACGCGGTCCGGAATGCAGCGTGGATTCAAAATCTGCTTCCCCTATGATCTAAACGCAACGGACGATCCAGCGATTCATGAAGAGGTGTGCAAAACCATGAATCGTGGCTTTGGCCGAGTCATGGGTACGGACGATCTGCTTGCTGAACTCAATTCGGTAGTGGACCAAGGTAATTAGAGTGCCGTGAACTAGCTGACACAACACGTCAGCCGTGTTTACTGCAAAAGCATATGCCGGGAGTGTCTCCCTGAAAAACAGCACCCGCTGTATTTCAAAGGTCAACACTCCCGGCAACCCACTCCAACTTTTGATGGGAGGAAACGATGCGTTCAAGTGAAGGAAAAAAGCGCAAATCAGTAATTGCATTCTCGGATTGTTTTAAAGCGCTTATGGTAGGAATGGTAAGCGTAGCTTTCGTCGTGGCATTTTCAATTGCCGCGACCCCAGCCAAAGCGGGTAAGGCTGATGACGAAATCGTAATTTGTGCGATTGATAGCACCTCTGGTGACTTTTCAATCATGTCGAGCCCGAAACATTTTGCCTACCAAATGGCTGCGGAAGAGATTAACGCGGCCGGTGGCATATTCGTCGATGGTGCGCAAAAGAAAATTAAGGTCGTAGGTTACGACGGCCAATCAACCGTAAAACGCTACCAGGAGCTCGCACAGAGGTGCGTATATGATGACGAAGCAGATGTTGTTTTCGCGGCCTATACCGGCGCTGAGCGCGAGGCTGCACGCCGCGAAGTGATTAAGGCCAAGACCATCTATTGGCACAATAACCAAGGCGAAGGCGGCATTGCCGATCACTACTCCTTCTTCTCCGGCGCGACAGGCCAGCAACAAGTCCTGCCTAGCGTTAAGTGGATGATCGAAAATGTCGGTCCAAAAATCTACTTCATTGGCGCCGATTATGTTTATTGCCGGGCCATGGGCGACTGGGTTCGCACTGCCGCCAATCTCTATGGTGGCGAAGTTTTAGAAGAGGAATACTTTCCATTCGGCGTAGCTCAATGGCAGGCAACGATTGATAAGATCCGCAGAGCTGGACCCGATTTTCAGGCTCACTGCCTGGTTGGCGCAGCACAGGTTGAGTTCTACCCGCAATCGCAGGCCGCAGGTATGACTATGCCAATGTGGTCAATGGTAACAATTTCCGATGGCTATGAGCATAAGCGTTTCTCGCCACCTGCACTAAATAACATGTATGCCACTATCGGATATTCAGAAGACGTGCCTCATCCTAACAACGCACCGTTCATAAAAAGGTTCCGTGAAAGGTTCCCGGACGAAACGAAATTCCCATACATTAATCAAGGGGCAGGCTTTGGCTGGACCGCGACTTACGCGATGGCTGAAGCATGGAGACGTGCGGGAACAACAGAAACCGAGGCGGTAATCAAGGCGCTCGAAGAAGATATTGAGATAGCTGATTCCCCTGGTGGACGTTGGCATTTGCGCGGTGCGGTGCATCACGCTGGTCAACATACCTATCTGTACAAAATTGACGAAAATCATCAATTAACGTTAGCCGCTGACCTTGGCTACTCGGAACCTACTTTCCTTCAAGACATTGGTGTAGACATGAGGAAAAAAGCTCCGGGGCGTGCCTTCTTACCGAGGGACAACCCTGAATGGGCTGGATTCTTCAAATAGCGCTAAAAGCGACGGTCGGCATATCAAGCCGACCGTCGCGTTCCACTGTGATATTCTCCTAAAAATACTTTCTGCTTTAATACTTTCTGCTTTAATACTTTCTGCTGTAATATTTTCTGAATAATACTCTTTCTAAGTACGGCCGAAGGATGAGATAGAGGCTGACGTGGATACCTTTGCCGTAATATTCAGTTTTATCTATCAATATGCTGACAATGTAGCCTTTCTGTTGCTCGCCGGAGTCGGGTTAGTAATCATTTTCGGCATGATGGGCGTCATAAATATGGCGCACGGCGAACTAATGATGATCGGCGCCTACATCACTGCGTTCTCGTATCACGCAGGCGTCCCAGCACCCATTGCCATTGTTTTTGCGGGAATTGGAGCTGGCCTCGCTGGTATCGTTCTCGAGCGATTAATAATCCGTTTTTTCTATAAAAAATTGCTAGCCTCGCTGGTTGTGACATGGGGAATCAGCCTTGTATTAACGGAGGGTTGGTTGCTTGTTTTTGGACCGTCAATTCTCAATGTTCCCACACCATTTGGAAGTTTTTCTATTGGTGAAAGTGGGTTTGGGATCTACCGTGCGGTTCTTTTCTTTGTTTCTTTGGCCCTTATTGGAGTGATTTGGTTCCTTTTTTCCTATACTGGAATTGGTGTCCGTGCGCGGGCGACGATGGAAAACCCAGAAATGGCTGAGGCATTCGGAATAAACACTTCCCGTATGTACGCTTTGACATTTGGATTGGGCTCAGCATTCGCGGGCATTGCAGGTGGGATGTTTGCATTAACAGCCACAATCTCTCCGTTCTTCGGTATTAATTATACACTGCTAGCATTTATTACAGTTGTAGTCGGTGGTGGAGCCAATGTTATTTCCGGAATAATAACTAGTGCTGCGGCTTTAGCAGGAACACAAACCATTCTAAACAACACATGGAGCGTATATATAGGTTACGTGTCTATGATGGTGGCTGCTTTCCTTTTCCTTTTGGTTCTTCCTAGAGGCATCTCTGATTATTTGGAAAAACGCAAACTTCGGGTAACTAGAAAAAATGAATCAAAACAACCCGAGTAGTATTTTAGACAAGTATCTTGGTCGTTTGAACGGGCCTCAAACGATTGGTCGCGGCGTCCCATTTTGGTGCGGCTTTCTCGCTATTGTCGCCTTAATTGCAGCATCACCCGAGTTTGTTTCACGATACGAATTAATAACTTTTAGTAACATTTTGATTTCTGGGTTTTTAGCACTCAGTCTGTGTCTGCTTTGGGGCTACGGAGGAGTATTAAGTCTCGGTCAGGCGGCATTCTTTGGAATCGGTGGCTATACCTATGGCATAGTCGGACTCAACTTAATGGAAGCCCATGGAAATACCTACATAGCAGTCTTGTCCGGCGTCATAGTTCCAACTCTATTCGCTGCACTTCTTGGGTTAATTATGTTTTTCGCGCGCTTGGGCGGCGTTTATATTGCGATTTTAATGTTAGTCGTTGCATTGATGTTTGAATTGTTTTTACTTCAGACTGCTGATCCCAGCTATACGATAGGCGCAGCCTATTTAGGAGGCTTTAATGGCCTGAGACCGGCATCACCAGATGACCCCTTACTACCAAGTCTACTTTTTAGTTTAGGCTCATCACATCTAGAATTTGACGGCCGAAGTGTAGAATTCTTTTATTTCACATTAGGATTACTCGTAGCTGTATACCTCGGACTTCGTTGGCTAGTAAATTCTAGCTTTGGTTACATCATTGTTGCAGTTCGTGAAGACTCTCATCGGACAGAGACGTATGGTTACGATATTCGCCTAATTCAGTTATCAGTATTTTGTATTGCCGCAGCATTGGCAGGACTTTCTGGTGTTTTATACACATCCTGGGGAACATTTATTCATCCCAACCAATTTGGTTTAAAAGCTAATATTCTTATCGTTATTTGGGTTGCAGTCGGCGGAAGAAAAGATCTCACGGCGGCTTTAATTGGCGCACTTGTACTAGAGTGGGTTGGCTTAAGGCTTGCCGCTATAGGAGATTTTTCTTTACTTATCATGGGAGGAATATTGATTGCAGCCATGCTTCTTACACCCGATGGAGTCGTCACCACCTTATCGTCACAATACCAACGCTTAAATAGTATTTGGAGTGCGAGAAGAAATTAATTTGCATCACAATATTCGTCTTAAATCAGATAATATTTAGTTTTTATAAACTGAAATGAAATGACAATGCCAAGCGCTGAACCTTTACTCTCAACCAACGATCTTGCAATTAATTATGGCGGGGTTCAAGCTCTTAGTGGAGTAGATTTCTCCGTAGAACGAGGGGAACTTCGGTGTATTATTGGCCCTAACGGCGCTGGCAAAAGCACGTTTTTCAAACTTCTGATGGGAATTGAAAAACCGACAGAAGGAGAAATCAGACACAATGGACGAGACATTACCCGTCTTGGGTCATTTGAACGGGCCAGACTGGGTTTCTCAGTAAAATTTCAGAATATTCGCGCATACCAAGACTTAACTGTTTATCACAATCTTTTTATTCCTCTCCTGCGCCACCATCGTATGAGAGAAATTCCAAAACAAGCCACTCAACTACTCGAGCAATTGGGATTAGCCGGAACTGAGAGCAAAACCGTGTCAGGACTATCACACGGGCAAATCCAATGGCTAGCGATCGGTATGTCCATTGCTTCACGTCCCGACGTTTTGCTGCTAGATGAACCCGCAGCTGGTATGTCGGTAGAAGAAACAGAAGAAACCGAAAAACTAATAAAACGATTAAATGATAATGGTATGACAATAATTGTCATAGAACATGATATGACCTTTATTCGTAACTTAAACACCAAAACAACCGTGTTGCACTATGGACGGGTCTTTGCAGAAGGGACCTTTTCTGAAATTGAAGATAACGACGATGTCCGAAAAATATACTTGGGTAATGTTTGAATATTGTTTTGGATGAGATAAGAAATGAGCACATATTCAGAGGATATCGCAAAACAACCATTGCTATCCGTCAGCGAAATGTCTTCAGGCTATGGAAGCGCTAGGATTCTACAAAACCTTTCATTCACAGTAAAAAATCAAGAAATACTAGCAATAATCGGACGGAACGGTGTGGGAAAGACCACGCTGATGAAAACGCTTATTGGCAGACTTCGACTCGCCGACGGAAAAATCGAGTATAAAGGGAAAAGCATTGGTCGCTTTCGTCCGTCTCTTAGGGCTAAACTTGGTATAGCTTATGTACCTCAGGGTAGAGGAATATTTGCGCGAATGACAGTCGCAGAAAACTTGCTTCTTGGGAAAGGATTGGGAGGAAAACGCCAGGCCCCTGACTATGACCGCGCTTACAAATTTTTTCCATTCTTAAAACAACGTAGCTCTCAGAAAGCTGGTTCATTAAGCGGAGGGGAGCAACAGCAACTTGCAATTGGCCGGGTTCTAATAGGTAATCCCGAACTTATTCTTCTAGATGAACCGTCGGAGGGTGTTCAGCCAAATATTGTTCAAGAGATTGGCGAGAATATAAAACTTTTAACCAAACAAGAGGGTCTCACTGTTATCATTGTTGAACAGAACTTAGAATTGATTCAGTCTGTAGCGGACCGCTGTATTGTTATGGATAAAGGTACGATTGTAGCTCATTTAACCGCAGACGAAATAAAGGACCCAAAAGCTGCCAAGAAATATCTCGCGATTTGATTAATATGAGTCGCATTAATTTATGAAAATACTAATACACTCTGAAAACAATAGTGGCAGAGTTCTAATTAACAATAACGGTTTTCTCTTATGGAGTTTTTCTCAATAAACAGAACACTCAGTTAGTTTACGAGACCAGGCGTTGATCATATAGGATACTGAACAATGACAGAAAAATCGTTGCCGATTGGCATCTTCATTCTAGGAGATGTGCCGCCCAAAAATATCGTAAAACTGAGTAAGCAAATTGAGGACAGCGGCTTTTCTGAAATCTGGTTTGCCGAAGATTATTTTATGTTGTCCGGATTTTCTAGTGCCGCCATGGCTTTAGAATCAACCAAGTCAATTAATGTAGGAATTGGGATTGTGTCTTGCGTGGCGCGCCATCCGGCGGTGACGGCAATGGAGGCAGCAACATTAGCTGGTGCTTATCCAGGTCGATTTACTCTCGGCATTGGCCATGGGGTGCCCGCCTGGACACGACAGATGAAGCTCTATCCGAAGTCTGTTCTCACGGCAATGCGTGAAAGCGTGACTGCGGTGAAGCGTCTCCTCAACGGTGAAACGCTTGATGAACAGGGGGAATATTTTGGGTTTGATGCGGTCAAGCTCACTCATCCCGCCCCTTCACTAGAGGTTCTTACTGGTGTAATTGGACCTAAATCGATCGATCTTACAGCAGAAATAGCCGACGGAATGGTGATAGGTGCTCTTGCGGGACCCGAATACGTTAGTATGGTCTCAAAACGTATTAAGTCACAGCGTCCAGATGGTGGAAAAGGTTTCCGCTTTCCAACATATGCTTTAATTTCCACCTCGAATGCTCGTGAAGAAGCCCGGGCAAAGGTACGTTCGTTAGCATCTTTTTATCTTGATGCTATGGGCCCAACGTTGCTAACAGGCGTCTATGACGTGAATGAACAGTTAGAAACGTTAATAGATGAAGGTGGTAGTGCTGCACTTGAACAACAAATGCCAGATCATTGGCTTGATTGGTTGACAGTAGCTGGTGAACCTACAGAGTGCGTCAACGGAATTAAAAACCTTTTTGCAGCTGGATCGACTTCTGTAGTGTTGTGCGTTGTTCCTTCTGAAGAACTTCCGGAGCAGCTTGAAATGATCTCTCGCGAAGTTCTACCGCGCCTCTAAAGAATTACTGTTTTATCGAGAGAATTCAGCGGTTTTATAATTTCAGAAGATATCTAATAGACTAACAATATCTGTGTTTTTTTTCAGAAAATGTAATTATATAAATTAATTTTTGTGTTCAATATTTTCGATAGTGTTGTATTTATCGAATATAAGAAGCAAAATTATCATATAACTTTATCACAGCGTGAGAGAAGTTCATACTTATGAAAAATACAAACAAGGCGCAGTCATTTGTCAACGGTTCCGGCGAATATTTAACTGGCGTATTGTCTGGTGAAGACCTTCATAACTTCAAAATAATGATGGCCAACGACCCTCAAGTAAAGAAGGCAGTTAATGAGCTTGAGATTTCAATGGATTCTTTTTTGGGTGTAATTGCAAGCGAAGCACTGCGTGCCAATCGAAACGAGGGTCAGCCACCTGACGAGAGCCATGATACATGGCCCTCAATTGCTCCAGGAATTACCGGTAAAGTATTACATTATGACCACATGGTAGGGGCAATGATTTACATCGCCAGACTAGAGCCTGGAGCCCGATGCCTTGCGGCAGATGATGGCTCTCCTGAGGAATGTATGTTGATCTCCGGAGATTTTTCTTTGTGTAATGTAACCCTGAGTACGGGTGACCGTTACAGCGCTTCCGAAAGCGTCATTCATAGCGGTGGATACACAGATTCTGGCGCTATCCTATTAATCCGCGCACAAGATAGTTAGCTCTTCTTTTTTGTTTGTAAAGTATATGAGATTACCCGACGTTACCAAACTACATACTCTTAATTACGCGAAGTCGATCATTGAAATTTCGTAAATCAAGTTTTTTCCAGCTAGTGGATGGTTCAAATCAACCGTAACCTTTTCGTCAGAAATATCTAGAATCCTCATAAATGCACGATGCCCCCCAACCAATGTCGCGCTGATTCTTGCTCCAACTTCTAATTCCCCTGCCCGGGGAACTTGTGAGCGATCAACCGTCCTCACTAAGTCCGAAAAATGCACACCGTGCGCATCATTTGAGGGTATCCGGATAGTTTTAGTTTCACCAGGCAACATTCCTACCAGCGCTTTTTCAAATCCTGGTAGACTGGCCCCTTCGCCAATAGTTAGTTCTAACGGCGAATCCTTCGTAGAAGAATCGAATTCAGTCCCATCTTCAAGTCGGCCGGAATAGTGCACGCGCACCGTTTGCCCTAATTCTGCCGCTGTCAGCACTTCCTTGTTCATGGGGTATCGCTCATCTTTCTTGTATACACGGAGCTTATAAGAAATAGTAATCGCTGACCTAAGTTTAGTCACTCGTTTTATGGTATTGCAATCAACCACTTCATAACTATCTCACTTTAATGCGCCATATTTACCCGCCATATTGGCGGCCAATTTTTTGGTTCAATACCTGATCCATAAAAGCAATGATTTGCGATCCAAGGGTAGTACAATGGACCTCGAGAGCCATCATAAAATATACTCTTTAGTGCGCGATGCCTGCAGGACGGGCGCGTTTGACCATCATGACTTCCTATCGGAGCAGAACGATGGCCTATTAGAACGACGCCACAAATACCTAGGGCATCTAAATACGGTTCGTAAGCGCTTCTATAATACTGAGACGAGGATCCGAACACAGCACCGCATCGACTTCATGCGCGCCGGATACGAAAGCACAGTAGCAGCCGAAATAGCAGCGCGCCGAGCACACACGTCACTTGGTGCTCGTTTTCTTATGCGTCATATCCTATTTGCCGGCCGTTGGCGGGCTATCCAAGGCGATGATATAGAACACGAAACTATGCAGAGCCTGTTTCTTCATCCCGTATTGCAGGGCACATCACCGCGTACCATTGAGCGCGTGGTTCGTGATGGCGTAGTAACGGGGGATTTTATCAGTATCGTAACGGAGAACGATGCACGCAGAAAATATTTTAGCGTCTCCGTCGATACCATTTTTGATATGTGGTGCGAGACGCTGACAGCTCATGTCGTTCGCGGCGTGTATATGCACCCAGCCCTTGATATGCGAAAGCAATGGATGGTGGCATGGCAAACACAACTGGGAATGCCTAAAGAAATTATAGAAACAGCTTATGAAATTAATGAAAGAACAAACGAGCACAATAATGTTGTGAAATTATCAATTTCACCATAGCGCACGGGAGAGGTTAGATATGCTGAACCACGTGCATTCACACTCATCATCGGCGAGCTATTTACCGATGACTGAGCCACTGATACGTGCAAAGAGCATTCAAATTTGAATTCTCTTAAGCTTTATTACAGTTACTTAACGGTGCCCGTACGGAGTTGAATAAATATCGCTAATGACACCACAACAAAATTGACATTTTTTGCGGGTTGGGATGGATATTTATGAATAGAAAAAAAATTAAAGATTATGCTTACACCCTAGATAAATCGGAGAATTTTCAGCATTCTCTTGATATATTAATGGAAATATGTGACCATTTAGGATATACACAAATTTCATATGCATGCCAGAATTTCTCGCCCAAATTACTGGATGGACGCTGGCTACCTCTAAAATTAAATGTGCGTAATTTTCCGTCAGGCTGGGAAAGTGGATGGGAGGGACTAACTACTCATGATCCATATTACCATGAATGCTTTGAAGGTACTTTACCATTCGACTGGACGGAACTACAGAACAGCGGAAAGCTACGACCGCTCGAACAATGTGCATGGCAATATTTAGCTGATATCGGTTTAGGACGTGGCGTGACGACACCAATACATTTTCCTGACGGCAGGTTTTCTGTACTCAGCGCAATAGTGGATAAATCCAACGCAAATTGGCTTGATATAAGGGGGAAAACCCAGAGTTTAATGTTAGATTTAGCCCACCTCTACCGACACACGTTAGATAAAAAAGGTTTTGAGTCGGAAATCCCAGTGGTAGAACCGTTCAAATTAAGTCGTCGGGAAAAAGAGTGTTTGCAATGGGCCGCAGCTGGGAAATCAGCTCCCGAGATTGCAATGATTCTAAAACTATCACCGGAAACGATCCGCAAATATTTGAAAAATGCGAGATTTCGCCTTGGGTCCCATACGACAGCTCAAGCTGTTGTAAATGCTGCACAACTTCATATAATTAACCCGCATGGTTTTGAAAATTATCAACCTCGGATTAATTAGATTGCAAGGTTTTTCTTAAGCTTTTTTTCAGATCAATTTTATCATCACCGATCAGGCGGGTTGAAATCTCGCATTAATACATAGCGGTGAGGAAATTTCCATGGGAATTAACCAATTTATATTTTTTAAACAATGCCGAAAAATAAAATACTTTAAAAATGAAAGAGACAAGAATGGAACAGTTTCTAGAAGACACATCTGCCGCCAATAAATTGTTTGTTGAAGCAGTCCGACTTGCCAATTCGGCTCAAAAGATTGAGGCAGTAGTTTGGGAAGATGTGTTTCGAAAACTCAACAAGATAGTCGACAGCTATCCGACTAGCGATTTGGCGGTAAAGCTTATTAGCGGGCAAAACATAGGAAATATATCGCTAGAAAATATCCGTTCAGCGGTTCTAATGGCTCGGGAGGAAGCGTTACGAGAGACTGGGGCTGACCAAGACGCACAGACCCAATTCGACCTCGGCACGGAGTATCTTCCGGGTAATGGAATAATCAGCGATGAAGCGGAAGCGGCAAGGTGGTACCAAAAAGCAGCTGACAGGAATCATATCGAAGCACAATTTTGGCTGGGTATTATGTACCACATGGGTAAGGGCGTTCCCAAAGACCTTACCGAA
>CAZUXZ010000121.1:0-5235 GCA_964624055.1 uncultured Rhizobiaceae bacterium
GTCGATCAATTTTCATAGGTCTACCAAAAGATGAAATTCCATCCGATTCAAAGCCTATAAAACTATTTTGACGAGCAGCAAAAACCAAATCTTTCCTACCCGTAAGGATCCCACTGGAATTAACAGCTCCAAAATATTTGGCTCCATATGCTACCAAATCACAACCCATATTTACATACTTACTTAACAATGAAGTAGGATATACTTCACCAGCAGCATCAACTATCACAGGAATATCTTTTCGGTGAGAAATTCTCACAACTTCTTCTATAGGTAAAATGCCCTCTTTATTACCAGGTGCGAGATAATGCACTGCAACCGTTCTTTCTCCAATGGACCTCTCCAATTGATCTGGTGTACAACCAGATTCGTCTCCTATTTCAATTAGTTTTGCACCAGAAATTGAAATATTGCGATCATATCTAGTACGCAAATTCCGTTGGATTAAAATTTCATTTGGCAGTCCGTTAGTATCTGGAATTCTTTCTATTAAATCAATATTGTCTTTGGTAATACACGCGGCGGCGGCAGTAGCAAGTGCAGCGGAGCATCCAGAAGTAACTAACACTGCAGGAACACTTAAGATTTCCGCAATTCGTTCTCCCAGAATATTAGATAATTCACCCATATCGACATACTCATCAGCTTCATCCATCAATTTCTTAACTGCTGAAGAAATTTTACTCCCTCCCAACAAAGTACGATTCCCATCAGCATTTAATACTTTTCTAACTCCTAAAGCATCATAAATTTCCATCGAATCCTCCAAAATTACCAACAAAAGCTTTTAAAACATCCTGCAAAAACCAAGCATTTCCCATAACTAAAATGCTATCATTAGTTTATCAATTAATTTGGGGAAATTTATGGCTGGTCATACCAAAGTTACAAAGTTTGCAGAAGACCTCATTGAAACTCCAAAGGCTCATCTGAGATTAAAACTTTACCAAGACTCAGAGGGCCTAAAGCTTGCAATGGACAATGACTTACTAATTACTTGTCCTATAACGAAATTTGGCATGATTGCTGGTGGCTTTATTACTCAAGCGCTTGGAACCCCATTACCAGCACTTGGTGAAGAAATACCAGTCAGGATTTCTACTGGAGTACTTTTTAGAGTAATTGCAATTGCTGAATTAAACTATTCTCAAGATTATTCATATGTCCTTTTAGAAAGATTACTAGAAGAAGCAGAAATGCAACGCTCTTCAAAAGGCGCCGTCAGTGATTTATGAAAATGCCGCATTTATTTTCGTTTATCCTATATTAACTTTGTTTGATTTAAAAAACGCAGATAACTATAATTAGCATTTCTATTACAGAAAGTTTCACAATTACTATGGATTACTCGGCACTTAAAACAGGTGAAATAATCTCTTCTGAATCAATTCATTTGGATGGAGAAACTGTAGCAAATTTCAGAAATGCTGTAGCTGATCAGTCTCTCTTATCAATATGCGATGAAGAAAAAACATTAGTCCCACCAATGGCAGCTGCAGCACTTAGTTTCAGAGGTGCAATAAAGGCGCTAGAAATACCCGGAGGCACACTCCATCTTAGTCAAGAAATTACATTCTATAAAAATCTGAATGTTGGAAATAAAATCAAGTGTGAAGCTACAATCACCAGAAATAGCATAAGAAAAGAATTAAGATTTATTCAAATCGAAACGTGCGTAACTGATGAAATAAAGGACAAAGTCCTAATCGGAAAATCTACAATTACAATCCCTGAAGTTGATCGAAATGAGTAAATTTTTATGACCTATAATTCTTTCACTATAGGAGATTCCCTGCCCACAATAATGAGATCAATTACTCAAGAGGTAATTGATCAATATGCTGAAGCCTCAGGAGATTTCAATCCAATACATATTGATCAACAATTCGCTAAGAATTCACCTTTTAACTCTACAATTGCTCATGGACTAATGATTGCTGCATCAATTTCACATATGCTCTCAGAAACATTCGGAATTTCATGGGCCAATTCAGGGCACTTATCCTTAAAATTTCGAAATCCAGTATTGCAAGGTGACTCGATATCTACTTTTGGGCAAATTGAAAACATTGTTTGTCAAAATGAGTTTGTAGAAATAGACTGCAATGTGGGTGTAAAAAAGAATAATGGACAAGATGCAATCACTGGGCAAGCAAAAATAATATATCCAATTGAAAGAGGTGCAAAGCTTGAATAATGAGACAAATTCACCTGTATGTATAGCAGTTGATGCAATGGGGGGTGACTTCGGCCCGTCAGAAATTGTGCCTGGGGCTATTCAGGCTGCCAAAAACCAAGAAATGCGAATCTTCCTGGTAGGAGATCCAGACTTGTTAAAGCACGAAATCGAAAAACATGATGTTAAGGATTTACAAATTAAAATAGTCCCCTCAGACTCAGTTATTGAAGAAAATGAACAACCTGCATTGGCATTAAGAAACAAGCCAAATTCATCAATCCTTATTGCTACAGGTCTAGTGAAGCAAGGGATGGCTGATGCATGTGTGAGTATGGGGTCAACTGGTGCAGCCATGGCGTCTGCAGTTGTTATGTTTGGTACAATTGAAGGAATCGAACGACCCGCTTTGGGAGGTCCAATAATTGGATTCGCTCCAAACACTGCAATTATTGATATGGGATCAAATGTAGACTGCCGTCCTGGCCAAATGTTGAGTTTTGCAGTAATCGGAAGAGTTTTTGCCCACAGATTCTGGAAAATAGACAATCCAAGAGTCGCATTATTAAGCGTAGGGGCTGAAACAGGAAAGGGAAACAGACAAATTCGCGAAACGACCAAATTGTTCCAAAATAGTCAGATAAACTTTGTGGGAAATATTGAGGCGGATCAACTCACTAAAGGAATTGCAGAAGTTGTAATATGCGATGGGTTTGTAGGAAATATTATCCTTAAACTCACCGAAGGATTAGGATCTGCTTTGGCAGAAAGGGTCGGAGAAAGATTAGAGACACTAGTTTCATTAAATGAGTCTGAAAAAATTCAATCGGAAATTTACAATCTTACCAACGCACTAGAAGCATTTGGAGGTGCCCCTCTATTAGGAGTAAATGGTGTGAGTATTGTAGGACATGGACGATCAAAAGCAGTTTCAATCACAAAAGCAATCGAAACTGCTAAAAACACCGTTGACATAAGCCTGATAGACAATCTCAACCAAGAGCTATCGTCCGTTAGAAATCAAATGAACGAAGACATAGATGCCCAAACAAATAACCAAGAGGAATAAATTGAATCAACTCAATAGAAATAAAAAAACCGCTCTAGTCACCGGAGCTTCTAAGGGAATCGGAAGGGCAATTTCTATCCGTCTTGCCGAAATGGGAATTAATGTAGCTGTAAACTATAATACTTCTAGTTCTCAAGCTGAAGATCTAGTCAAAACTCTACAAAAAATGGGCGTTGATTCATTCGCAATCAAAGCAGATGTAAGCCAACTTGACCAGGTCGAAAAAATGATTAATCAAGTTGATGAAACTTGGGGCGGAATAGACATCCTAATAAATAATGCAGGTATTATAGACGATAATTTATTAATTAGAATGAGTATTGAAGCCTGGGATAGAGTAATAGCGACCAATCTTAATGGCACTTTCTACTGTACTAAAGCTGTAATAAGAAACATGATTAAACAAAGATGGGGCCGCATCATTAATATTGGATCTGTCGTTGGTATTAGAGGAAACATAGGTCAGTCAAACTATTCTGCATCAAAAGCTGCAATTATTGGATTCACGAAATCATTGGCAAAAGAAGTCGCTAAACGGGGAGTAACTGTAAACACCGTGACTCCTGGGTACATTAACACTGACACAGTGGACACACTTCCTCAAAAAACTAAAGACTGTATCATGTCGTGGATTGCGCTTGGACATTTTTGAGAGGCTGATGATATCGCTCATCTTGTAGCATTCATCGCTAGTGATAAATCTGATTATATGACAGGGCAAATCGTCAGCGTTGATGGAGGTATGGCAATTTGAATCGGTTACCAACAAAATAAGATCCATTTATTGATATGAATAATAACATTAAACAAGATTTCAAAGGCAAGGTTGCCTTGATAACTGGCGGAAGCAGGGGAATAGGTCGTGCTATAGCTCTAGAATTTGCATCAAGGGGTGCTGATATAGCATTTAATTACCATAGACGACACTCTAATGCTAAAAAAACGAAAATGGAAATAGAAAACCTCGGGGTACGTTGTGTCAGTGTTCGTGCGCACTTAGCTGATCCTGAAGCAATTGAATCTATGTTCGAAAAGATTCGACAGGAGCTTGGAAATCCAGATATTCTAATTAACAATGCAGCATCAGGAATTCAACGTAATTTAAATGAACTTGAAACTAAACATTGGGATTGGGCTATGAACATTAATGCACGCGCTGCATGGTTGTGCGCTATCAACGCCTCAAAAACAATGAAGAACGGCGGACATATAATCAATATAACAAGCCAAGGCTCTCAAAGAGTTTTACCATTTTACTTTTCTGTTGGTACATCTAAAGCAGCTTTAGAGGCAGCAACTAGGTATCTAGCTATTGAATTCGCTCCAAAAAACATTGTGGTGAATGCAGTTTCAGGAGGCTATGTCCAAACCGAAGCATTAGACTCTTTTCCAAACAAAGATGAAATGCTAAAAAATTCTAAAACTCCAACAGGACAAGTTGTTGAAGCAACTGACGTAGCCAAAGTAGTAGTGTTTCTATGTACCCCCGACGCATCAATGATACGTGGACAAGTCATAGTGGTAGATGGAGGGTCGGCACTTCAAATCTAATTGGTGGTTATGTTTCCAAATGTACAGTGATATAATAACCAAACACTTTTACTATATTTTACACGTTTCAATAACGTGTTGAGGTTTTACTAATGCCGAAAAGAACATATCAGCCTAGAAAAAGACGCCGCGCGAGAGTTCATGGATTTAGGTCTCGTATGCGTACACGTCAAGGACGGAATGTGCTGAAGCGACGTATGTTCAGAGGCCGTACCCGATTAACTGTATAAGACGAAAGGACGTTGATAGTCATGTATCAAGATCAGCGCCTTAAGAAATCAAAGGACTTCAAAAACGCATTCCAAAATGGAGGTTCTTGGGCGAATCAGACTTTAGTTTTGATTTGTTATTTCAGTGGATTATCTTCATCAAGAGTTGGGTTTTCTATAAGCAAACGAGTAGGAAACGCAGTAATAAGGAACAAAATTAAACGCAGATT
>CAZUXZ010000122.1:0-11226 GCA_964624055.1 uncultured Rhizobiaceae bacterium
TGTTCTATCAACGCGTTCGTTCAGAGGGCGGCATCCGCACGCGTCTTGGCGCCATTCTCAATACCTCCGTGCGTCAGGTTCTCGGCAGTGTTGAACTGATTACAGTTCTGTCCGGCGAACGTACACAATTGATGCGGTTCATCCTTGATCAGGTGAACAAGCAGTCGAAGGATTTTGGTGTCGATGTCATAGATGTTCGCATCCGTCGCGCCGATTTGCCGGATGAAAACAGCCAAGCGGTCTATCGCCGCATGCAAACGGAACGCGAACGCGAGGCGAAGGAATATCGCGCTCAGGGCGACGAGGCCTCGCAGCGTATACGTTCCCGCGCTGACAAGGAAAGAACGATCCTCCTGGCGAACGCCAAACGGGAGTCGGAAATTGTTCGCGGCCAAGGCGATGCGCTAGCGGTTAAGATCTTCGCCGACTCTTTCGGTAAGGATGAGGATTTTTTCGCTTTTTACCGCTCGATGCAGGCTTACGGCCAGGCGCTCGGGGCTGACGACACGACGCTGGTACTTTCGCCAGATAGCGAATTTTTCCGCTTTTTCGGCAAATTTTACGATCGGGAAAGTTCTGTCACGGACCGGTAGAACCGTTACCTTCTCTATCGGCCCGACACCAAAGCAAAATCGCCACTGCCGTCTTCGGCGTGCGCCGTGGTTAGGACATGTCTGATTTTTCCCTGGCTATGCTCACCGCCGTCGGACTGGTATTTGTTATCGAGGGCGTGATCTACTCGCTGTTTCCGAACGGCATGAGGCGAATGATGAAGATGGCCTTGGCGTTGCCGACCAACCGCTTGCGCTCGATGGGCTTAGTCATGGCGCTGGTCGGTTTTGTCATCGTCTGGCTGGTGCGGTGAGATTAGCGGCAATTTGATGCAGCGTGGTTCTTTCCAGCCGAGATGGGCTGGCTTATCCTGAGACACTGTTGCCAGGCCGGAGGATTCTCGATGGGCTCGCTGAGAGAAAGATTGAACATCGCAAACCGCCTGCTTCTGGCCTTACTGTGCGTTGCCGCCTTACTGGTCGCGGTCTCGACGACGGGCATGGCGCGTCCGGCACCGGAAAGTTTTGCCGATCTGGTGGAAAAATTGACCCCAGCAGTGGTCAACATCGCCACTTCGTTTAGCCACGAGGGCAAATCTTCTGGTAATTCGCCCTTCGACGAATTGCCGCCGGGTGCGGCGCCAGAGGAATTTCATGAATTCTTCAACCGCCGCGACGGCGCACCGATGCAGCCCATCACCTCGCTGGGCTCAGGCTTCATCGTCGATCCGGACGGTCTAGTCGTGACCAATAATCACGTTATCGCGGATGCCGACGAAATTACCGTGGTGCTGAACGACAATTCGCGCCTCAAAGCGAAAGTCATCGGGCGCGATCCGAAAACGGATCTGGCCCTCCTGAAGGTCGAGAACGGCAAAAGTCTTCCCTATGTAAAGTTCGGCGATTCCGACGGCGCACGGGTAGGTGATTGGGTGATCGCCATCGGCAATCCGTTCGGTCTGGGCAATACGGTGACCGCCGGTATCCTTTCGGCGCGTGGCCGAGACATTAATGCGGGTCCCTATGACGATTTCTTGCAAACCGACGCGCCGATCAACCGCGGCAATTCCGGCGGACCGATGTTCGACATGACCGGTAAGGTAATCGGTGTCAATACGCTAATCTATTCGCCGTCGGGTGGCAGCGTCGGAATTGGTTTCGCCACGCCGGCCGCCATTGCAAGCCCAGTGATCGATCAGTTGCGCGAGTTCGGCCAGACGCGGCGCGGCTGGCTTGGCGTGCGAATCCAATCCGTCTCGCCGGAGATTGCCGAAAGCCACAAACTCGCGGCGGCCAGCGGCGCCTTCGTTGCTACGGTGATTGAGGACAGCCCTGCCTCCGCCGCTGGCCTCAAACAGGGCGATATTATTCTCCGCTTTAATGGCCATGAAGTGCCTCACCGTCGCGCCCTGCCGCGCATTGTCGCCGATACACCAGTCGGTAGTTCTATCCCGGTGATCATCTGGCGCGACGGCGAGCATGTGCCCCTTGAGGTCACCATTGGCCGCCTAGAAGAATATGAACTAGCGAGCGCTACCGCAGCGAGGGTCGGCACGCCGCTCGAAATGGAGTTCTCTTCTCTCGGCGTTTCGCTCGCTTATATCACGGACGAGCTGCGCGAAAAATTTTCGCTCGCGAAAGATGCTCAGGGTATCGTCGTGACCGAGGTGAGCGACGACCTGCAAGAACACGGTGTGCTTCGCCCGGGGGACCTAATCGTCGGGGTTGGCTCTGATCGGGTGTCGGATCTGTCCGATTTCCGCCTACTGCTTGACATGCGGCGCCGGTCTGAATCGAAGAGCATAGTGCTGTTCCGCCTACGCGGCGAAACTAGCGAGTTTGTCACCATCGATATCAAGCGAGGCTGATTCTGAAAGATTCCCGGAAATCCCATGCGGCCAAGGGACTAATCGGGCCTTTTGAAGCCTTGTTCGCCGCTCAAGATCATGCAGCTGACATAATCGCGCCGCCCTATGACGTGTTGACCACTGAGGAGGCGCGCGCCCTCGCCGCAGGAAAACCAACTAACTTCCTCCATGTCTCGCGTGCCGAAATCAACTTCCCGCCGGGAACAGACGCCCATGGTCCGGAAATATATGCCCGAGCCGCATATAACCTCGCCGCCCTTGTCGAGAACGGCAGCCTGATCCGTGCTGCCAGTCCGAGCTATTTCGTCTACCGTATGGAAATGGCTGGCCACATGCAGACGGGTCTCGCCTGCGGCGCCTCGATTGCCGCCTACGATTCGGGCCAAATTAAGCGTCACGAACAGACCAGGCTCGACAAGGAGAACGATCGGGTCGCTCATATGGCAGCGCTCGGTACCCAGACTGGCCCGGTACTGCTCGCTCACCGGCCTGCACCTTCGCTCGCTGTTCTGCTGGAAGAGATCGCTGGCCGGGCCGCTGGACCCGACATTGATACACGGCTCGGAGGCGGTGTGCGCCATATTTTGTGGCATGTTGGCGATGCCGATGGTTTGGCGAGGATCGAGACCGCGGCGGAAGGGATTGATACGCTCTACATCGCTGACGGCCATCACCGGTCTGCCGCTGGCGCAAGAGACGCTGCGTTGCGGGGCAAAACGGGTGAACGCTTTCTCGCCGTCCTCTTTCCAACCGATCAGCTCCATATTCTTGCCTATAATCGCATCGTGCGCGATCTCGGTGGAATGGACGAGACAGCATTTCTCGCCCACCTCGAGACCGACTACGTGATAACGCTAGCCGATGCGCCGGTGCGCCCGGAGCGCACCGGGCTGATCGGCCTCTCCCTGCCCTCAGGCTGGCGACTGCTCACACCGCGCCGCTCGCCGACGTTTGATACATCGGTGCTGGAGCAGCTCGATGTGGCGCGCCTGACGGAGACCATCCTGCAACCGATCCTCGGCATCAGCGATTCGCGCACCGATGCGCGTCTCGATTTCGTTGGTGGCGCTGATGCACCTGAAATCATCGCGTCGCGCGTAGCGAAGGGTGAGGCGGCGGTGGGCTTTACCCTATTCCCGACGACCAGCGATCAATTGATGGCGGTTTCTGATGCAGGCGAAATCATGCCGCCAAAATCGACTTGGTTCGAGCCCAAGCTTGCCGACGGGCTAATCGCCCACAGGATCGTCTGACCTCTGAGCCATGAGCGGTGATAGCGGACTTATATTGATCGTCGGCGGCCCCACCGCCAGCGGCAAATCAGAGCTCGCCCTCGACCTGGCGCGGCATTTACGCGGCACGATCATTAATGCTGACAGCATGCAGATATATCGCGAGTTACGGCTCCTCACCGCACGCCCGTCGTTGGCTGACGAAAAGATTGCGCCGCACCGGCTCTATGGCGCCATAGCGGGTGGTGAACGTTGTTCCGCCGGCCGCTGGAGGACGCTTGCCCTCGGTGAAATTGACGCGGCTCAAAGTGCTGGCCGGCTGCCCATTCTGGTCGGTGGTACCGGGCTGTACTTTCGCTCGCTCCTGAAGGGTCTGGCACCGGTGCCGGATATTCCGCAAGGCGTGCGCGAAGCATCCAAGGCGCTTTGTGCAGATCTCGGGGCAAAGGAATTTCACCGCCGACTCGCTGAACGCGACCCAGAGGGCGCGGCAAAAATCCACCCCGCCAACAGTCAGCGGGTGTTACGTGCTTATGAGGTAATCGAAGCTACGGGCACCAGTCTCGGCGACTGGCAGGCGAGACAAACCGGTGCCGCTGCTTATGCGGGCAAGGTCGTCGCGCTGGTGCTCGAGCCCGAGCGTAAGGCCCTTTACGCCGCCTGCGACGCCCGCGCAGGGCTGATCGCCGAGAGCGGCGGCATGGAAGAGGTCGCGGCTCTCCGGGGACTCCGACTTGACCCTACACTGCCGGTAATGAAGGCGCTCGGAGTGCGCGAGCTCGGTGCCTATCTCGATGGCAAAGTCACCCGTGATCAGGCGGGCAAGAATCTCAGCCAGGCGACGCGACGCTACGCGAAGCGCCAGATCACCTGGTTTCGCCACCAGATGCCGGAAGCAACGCATTTCCCCGCACGCTATAACGCTGAGCTCAAGCAGAATGTCCGGTGCATTGCCAAACGTTTGCTCCACGTATAATAACAAAACGAAGGAGCTACCCATGGTTCAGCTCATCCCGAGCTCGACAGTTATCGAAGTCGTCGGCACCAAGCCAAAACTTATCGAGAAATATGTAGGGCGGGTCAATTCGGACACTACCCAGGCCAGCCTAACTCATAAGAACAGCCCAGCGAGCTGGGAAGAAGCGGGTCACCGCCGGAATTCAACGAGCTCTCTCTGGTGCTGGGCTGAACGCTGTTGGTCGCCACCCGAGATAACGAAGTCGATGTTACTGCGAGCCAAGCGGTGTTCACCTATAAAGACGAATTGGTGTGCTATTCGGCCCCAAATAAGGATGGCGCCGAAAATCTGGCCGTTTACTTACGGGCCTTCAGCCCTGATACCGTTCACCGGGATAGATAGGCGACCGCGCCCTACCAGATGCGCTATCACGGAGGGGCGCACTATTGACCGGCAACAAGCGAGGCTCTAGTTTGCTCAGCCCCTGGCCGGACGGGTAGGGAAACTAGCTCGCCGGCAGCTGAATCACGTGTTCGCTGATGCCGGCATGACTCGTTTGCGGAGATCAAAAAGTGGCGTCGGACAAAGCTGATAACGGAACGCGGCTGAATGGATCGGAAATGATCGTTCGCTCGCTGACTTCATTGGGTGTCGAGGTAATCTTTGGCTATCCTGGCGGCGCCGTGCTTCCGATCTATGACGCGCTATTCAAGCAGAACAACATCCGCCACATTTTGGTGCGCCACGAGCAGGGTGCTCTGCATGCAGCGGAGGGTTATGCCCGTTCGACCGGAAAGGTTGGCGTGGCGTTGGTGACTTCTGGCCCGGGTGCGACAAATAGCGTCACCGGTCTTGCCGACGCTTTGATGGACAGCATTCCGCTCGTGTGTCTGACCGGACAGGTTCCAACCCATATGATCGGTAATGACGCTTTCCAGGAGGCGGATACCGTTGGAATTACCCGGCCCTGCACCAAGCATAACTATCTAGTGAAATCGGTCGAGGATCTACCACGCCTGATCCACGAGGCGTTTTACGTCGCGTCTGCAGGACGTCCTGGACCTGTGGTGATCGACTTGCCCAAGGACGTAGTCATGGCGGAAGGGGATTATCACGAGGGCACCTACGGCAACACCGAGGGCCACCGTTCCTATCGACCCAAGACCGAGCCCGATATGGCGGCAGTCGACGAGGCGGTCGCGCTCATCGCCAAGGCGGAGAGGCCGATCTTCTATACAGGCGGTGGCGTCGTCAATTCGGGCCCGGAAGCCTCGCAGGATCTCATCAGATTGGTCCGTACAACCGGCTACCCGATTACCAATACGCTGATGGGGCGCGGTAGCTATCCTGCTTCTGACAACCAATTCCTTGGCATGCTCGGCATGCACGGCACTTATGAAGCCAATATGGCGATGGCCGAATGTGATCTAATGATCGCGCTAGGTGCGCGCTTCGACGACCGGGTGACTGGACGCTTAAGCGACTTCTCCGCGGGCTCAACGAAGATTCAGGTTGATATCGACCCCTCCAGCATTAACAAGAATGTATCAGTTGATGTCAGTATCGTGGGAGATGTAGGCACTGTGCTGAAGGCGATGGCGGCGAAGTGGCCGGGCGCGCATGGCAATGACGAGGCGTTGAAAGCTTGGTGGCAAAAAATCGAAGCCTGGCGCGCCCGCGACTGCCTAAAATTTTATCAAAAGGGCGACGTCATTAAACCGCAGTATGCGTTGCAACGGCTGCATGAGTTGACCAAGGATAAAGACGTCTATTTCACTACCGAGGTAGGCCAGCATCAGATGTGGGCTGCGCAGTTTCTCAAATTCGAGGAGCCCAACCGTTGGATGACCTCGGGTGGCCTTGGCACCATGGGCTACGGCTTCCCCGCCGCCATTGGCGTGCAGGTGGCGCACCCGGAGGCGTTGGTGATAGACGTCGCTGGAGAAGCTTCGCTGATGATGAATATCCAGGAACTCTCCACCATGATGCAGCACCGTCTGCCGGTGAAGACCTTTATCCTGAATAATGAGTATATGGGTATGGTTCGCCAGTGGCAGGAGTTCTTCCATGGCGGGCGCTATGCCGAGAGCTATATGGATTCGCTACCTGATTTTGTGAAGCTTGCGGAATCCTTTGGCGCCAAAGGCTTGCGCGTCAGTAAGCCGGAAAAAATCGACGATGCGATTCGCACAATGATCGAAACGCCGGGACCCTTCATCGCCGATATTCTGGTTGAGAAGTCGGAGAATGTGTATCCGATGATCCCGGGGGGTGCTGCGCATTACGAGATGAAACTCGGACCCGATCACGGAGAGCTTGAGGAAAAATCCGAAGACGGCATGGTGCTGGTATGACGGCACGGCACCACAAAGGGGAAAAACATTGTCTGAGCCGGTAGAGAGACACACGATCTCGGTGCTGGTCGATAACGAGCCCGGCGTGCTCGCGCGGGTCATTGGACTGTTTGCGGGCCGCGGATACAACATTGAGAGTCTAACGGTCGCCGAGGTAGAAGCGGGTGTGGCGTTGTCGCGTATCAATCTGGTCACCTCAGGCCCAAGCATGATCATTGAGCAAATCAAGGCGCAGCTCGACCGCCTGGTACCGGTCCATAAGGTTAGTGACCTCACTGAAGAAGGCCCACATGTTGAGCGCGAATTGGCGCTGATTAAAGTTGTCGGTAGTGGCGAGGCGCGCGTCGAAAGTCTGCGCATTGCAGATATCTTTCGCGCCCATGTTGTCGATAGCGAAAACGATTCCTTCGTCTTCGAAATGACTGGCAAGCCAGCGAAGGTCAACGCCTTCGTCCGCCTCATGGAGCCACTCGGGCTCGCCGAAGTTTCGCGCACCGGTGTCGTCGCCTTGTTGCGCGGCAAAACCTCGATTTGAATCAAAAGGACAGAATTATGCGTGTCTATTACGATCGTGACGCTGATGTAAACCTGATCAAAGGCAAGAAAACTGTCATCATCGGCTATGGAAGCCAGGGCTTTGCCCATGCCAATAATCTTAAGGATAGTGGTGCCAAGGATGTGGCGGTCGCGCTCCGACCGGATTCTACCAGCGTTGGCAAGGCGGAATCCGCCGGCCTTAAGGTCTTGGAAATCGAAGAGGCGGCGCGATGGGCGGATGTGGTGATGGTGCTCACGCCTGACGAATTGCAAGGCTCGATGTGGCGGGATTCGCTGAAGGACAATATGCAGGAAGGCGCCGCGCTCGCTTTCGCCCATGGTCTCAACATCCATTACCGTCTGATCGAGCCTCGGCCTGATCTCGACGTGTTCATGGTCGCTCCCAAGGGCCCCGGCCATACAGTGCGCTCGGAATATGAACTCGGGCGCGGCGTGCCTTGCCTCCTCGCGGTCGCCCAGAACGCTTCCGGTAACGCTACCGAGATTGGCCTATCCTATGCGGCGGCAATCGGCGGTGGACGCTCGGGCATTATTGAGACCAGCTTCCGCGAAGAGACGGAGACTGATCTCTTCGGCGAGCAGGTCGTGCTCTGCGGCGGCCTCACCTCGCTGATCAAGAACGCTTTCGAGACTCTCGTGGAGGCCGGCTACGCCCCCGAGATGGCTTATTTCGAATGTGTCCACGAGGTGAAGCTGATAGTCGATTTGATCTATGAGGGTGGCATCGCCAATATGCGTTATTCAATCTCCAACACGGCGGAATATGGCGATTATTCGCGCGGTCCCCGGGTGGTCGACGAAGACACCCGCATGCGAATGAAAACGATCCTCGACGATATCCAATCCGGCCGCTTCGCCAGCGAATGGATGCAGGAAAACGCTGCTGGACAGCCGAGCTTCAAGGCCATGCGGCGGCGCGCCGCTGAGCACCCCATCGAGGACGTCGGCGAGAAACTGCGCGAGATGATGCCTTGGATTAATGAGGCCCGGCTTGTGGATAAATCGAAAAACTGATGTGGTGGTAGGTTGATTGCCACAAATAACTGTCTGTAGCGGTTAGAAATTTATTGCTTCTCGATGCCTAAACGGCGTAATTTTTAATCATTCCGAGTGTCAGGACTGAATGGAAAAGTTTATACGCGGAATCTGCGCTTAAACGACCCGTTAACTAGTTTCTAATTTGGTTTTGTCGCAGAGGCCGCACGGAAAGGACGAAGCGACCCTTAGAATGACGAGATACGCTAGCATAAATGCAACCGAAAACGGATTGCCAAAAGGCGAATCCGCGGTTCCGTTCGTTTGCGCAGATTTTGGCGGCGGCGGCTCTATTGGACTGCGACTTAGATTCCCCAAGTGGTGACGCTAAGCGCTTAGCTGCCGTTTGGGGTGCGTATTTCAAACCAGTCGCAAACCGAAATCAGGGGTCAAGGTCATGACCGAAAATAGTGATCAGGTTAGAATTTTTGACACAACCATGCGCGACGGCGAGCAATCCCCGGGTGCATCCATGAATCTCGACGAAAAGTTGCGTATCGCCGAGGTGCTCCAAGGCATGGGCGTTCATATCATCGAGGCCGGTTTTCCAATCGCATCCAATGGAGATTACGAAGCGGTAAACGAGGTTGCTAAGATCATCACCGAAAGTACCGTTTGCGGTCTCGCGCGGGCCGGGGCCAAGGATGTGGAGCGCGCGGCGTCGGCCCTCGAACCCGCAAAGCAAAAACGCATTCATACGTTCATCGCCACGAGCCCACTCCATATGCGTGTCAAGCTGCAGATGGAGCCCGATGAGGTGCACTCCGCGGTGATCGACAGCGTTAGCCGTGCGCGCAACTATACCGACGATGTGGAGTGGTCGTGCGAGGACGGCACCCGCAGTGATCACGATTTCCTCTGCCGGTGCGTCGAATCCGCTATCAAGGCCGGCGCTGGTACGGTGAACATTCCCGATACGGTGGGCTACACCATGCCGGACGAATATGCCGCGCTGATCACCATGCTGATGAATCGCGTACCGAATATTGACCAGGCGGTGGTCTCGGTCCATTGCCACAACGATCTTGGCCTTGCCGTCGCCAATTCCCTGGCCGCCCTTAAGGCAGGCGCCCGGCAGGTGGAGTGCACGATCAACGGCCTCGGCGAGCGCGCCGGAAATGCAGCGATGGAGGAGATCATCATGGCGATGCGCACGCGCCACGACCTGCTCCATCTTGAGAGCGGCATCCGAACCGAGAAGATCATGCCAGCCTCGCGTCTCGTGTCGCAGATCACTGGCTTCGTGGTGCAGCCCAACAAAGCCATCGTTGGTGCCAATGCCTTCGCGCATGAGGCGGGCATTCACCAGGACGGCGTTCTCAAAGATGCCCAGACCTACGAGATCATGACGCCGGAATCCGTCGGCCTTAAAAAATCAACCTTGGTGATGGGTAAGCATTCGGGCCGCCATGCCTTCCGCGAGAAATTGCGTGAATTGGGTTATGACGAATTTGGCGACAATGCACTGCACGAAGCGTTCACCCGATTCAAGGATCTTGCGGATCAGAAGAAGGACGTGTTTGACGAGGACATCATCGCCCTTGTCGACGACGAGATCGGCCGAGCCAGCGAACATATTGGATTCGTGTCTCTCGCAATCAATTGCGGCTCAGACGGGCCGCAACAAGCGACGCTCAAGCTCACCGTCGATGGCGAGGAAAAATCCTCCAGCGCTACCGGAACAGGACCTGTGGACGCTACCTTCAATGCGATTAAAGATATTTATCCGCATAACGCGGAACTGCAGCTTTATCAGGTTCATGCGGTGACCCAAGGTACCGACGCGCAGGCCGAGGTCACTGTGCGCCTGAAAGAAGATGGGCGCATGGTCAATGGCCAAGGTGCGCATATGGATACCCTCGTGGCGTCGGCCCGCGCCTATGTGCATGCCCTGAACAAGCTGTTGCTCAAGCGTCAGAAGTCGACGCTGGCGGCGCTCATCGCGTGATGGTTGGTGACAGCGATATAACACTGAATATCATCACTGCGTCCAGCCGCAGGCGCGTTGGTCAATATTAGGCTCAAATGAGAGGCGGGACCCGCTGATGTTTTCGAAACTTACCGGATTTCTCTCCGCCGATATGGCGATAGACCTCGGCACCGCGAACACACTCGTCTATGTGAGAGGCCAGGGAGTCGTCCTCAACGAACCCTCGGTCGTAGCCATCGCGAGCTGGAAGGGCAAGAAACAGGTCCTGGCCGTCGGCGAGGAGGCTAAACTAATGCTCGGCCGAACGCCCGGCAATATTGAGGCCATCCGGCCCTTGCGCGACGGCGTGATTGCTGATTTCGAGATCGCCGAGGAGATGATCAAGCATTTCATCCGCAAAGTGCACAACCGGCGCAGCTTCGCCAGCCCACAGGTGATCGTCTGCGTGCCCTCGGGCTCAACTGCGGTAGAGCGCCGCGCCATTCAGGAATCGGCCGAGAGTGCCGGTGCGCGTCGCGTCTTCCTCATTGAGGCGCCGATGGCCGCTGCCATCGGCGCCGCCCTGCCGGGGACCGAACCGACGGGTTCGATGGGCGTAGATGTCGGCGGTGGCACCACGGAAGTGGCGGTCCGCTCCCTCGGCGGAATTGTCTATTCGCGCGCGGTGCGCGTCGGCGGCGATAAGATGGACGAAAGCATCATCGCCTATGTCCGGCGCAATCATAATTTGCTCCTCGGTG
>CAZUXZ010000123.1:0-9667 GCA_964624055.1 uncultured Rhizobiaceae bacterium
ATTCTCCCTTGTTACCCTAAGTACCCAACCCAGGCCGACCGAGCGTTGGATTAAATGCCCGTTATGTGGATATAATATTCGTTATTTGGTTACGTCGTCAAGATTGCTCGCTGGAGCTTCCGAGATAATGGCGGGCGCCTGTGTGTTAGAATTTTAGCGCCAGGGGCCACAATTCGCCATGGCTGCGGTATCTTCATTGGCGTCCCAAAGTTCGATTTTGCCTTCGCAAATTTTGAACACCCAGCACCATTTTGCTCGATAATCCTTGCCGCTAACATGGGACGCCGCCGCTTCAAGACCAGTCACCGCTACCATATCCTCCTCCACGATCCAGAGCTTGTGCTCATGTTCAAGGATCTTTAGCGCCGCCGGCATTACCTTGAAATATTCATTGATCTTAGCCGAACCCTGCCAGCGTCCGGCCCAGGGAAGATCGCTCGATCCTGGCATGTCGATCACCGCATCATCGGCGAACATGGCGACGATAGCGTCAATATCGCCGGTCGCTAGCAAGCCGACCCATTTTTCCACGGTTTCTTTGGCCGATGGTGTGCTCATATAGATTTTCCCCTACTTTCATATTTAATTTGATTCTTCGCAGTCTTGACCGAGCAGCTGCTTTATCCGATATACGGATACTATATTTCAACATATGCCGCGTGAGACATGATGGCGCAAAAAAGCCAAAAGGCCAAACGGAGTGGCGCGGCGAAAAAATGCCAACACTGAAAGGCGTCCGTCGTTCGCTTCAAGTACTAGAATATCTCGCCCTGAATCCGGGTCGCGCGACTGACGTGGCAGAGGGACTTAAAGTCTCTTGGGCCACGCTCCATCGAACCTTAAGCGAATTGGAGCAGGGTGGTTTCATCTCCCGTGATCCGGACACCAACCGCTATTCCATCGGCGCACGCATGTGGTTCATCGGCACTTCCTATCTTGCCGAACACAAAGTGCTCGAAGCGTCGCGGCCCTATCTCGACGCGGCTGCCGAAGCAGGCGACTTTACAGTACAACTCGTCGAACGATCAGGCCGCCTCGTAGTCACACTCTATTCTTACCAGACGGTGGGCGAGGTCATCACCAAATCGACCTACGGCTATCATTTTCCTCTTCACTGCGGTTCCAAGGGCCAAGTGCTGTTGGCCTACTCAGCGGATGAAGACATCAAGAAATTTCTGAGCACGCCGCTCGAAGTTCTGACGCCGGAGACCATTAATCAGCCCAAAGAACTCGAAAAACTAATCAAAGACATCAGGGCGCAGGGTTATGCCCGCACGGTCGGCGACGTGCAGCAATTTACCGGCTCGCTTTCCGCGCCCGTATTCGACCGCGCCCATGCAGTCGTCGGTGCCGTTTGCTTCATCGCCCAGCGCAGCGTCTTCAGCGACGAAGCCAAAGTAGATTCTATGCTCGAGACGCTGCTGCGCACCGCACAATCCGCTTCGCTCGCGCTCGGCTGGCGACCTGGCGCCACGCCGACCGGATAATCCCGGCAAGTTGCAACCTGTGTGAAGGCATTGCGATTATTCACATATTGGTTTCTCAATAGCGATCCATCTGTCAACAGACGCTGGGCAGAACGAAAAGCTAATAACATATTAGCGCAACAGCGATAATTGCTCCGTATCCAGAAGGTGAAGAACCACGGCGAAAGAATTGGACCTCGCTGCCATTGCAAAGCTCCTCTGCCCGTGCATGATTGCCCCGTTCGAAATTACGAGACGGTAAATGCGCAATTTCCAACTCCCCGGACGATCCACGGCGCACGGCATCCAAGGCATGGCAGCAACGTCACAGCCCTTGGCAACGACAACGGCGATTGACGTGCTTAATGCTGGCGGCAATGCAGTGGACGCGGCGATCGCAGCCTGCGCAGTGCGCGGTGTCGTCGAGCCGCAATCGACCGGCATCGGCGGCGATTGCTTCGCTCTTTACGCGCCCCAGGGACTTACCCCACCGGTCGCGATAAACGGCTCGGGCTTCGCTCCCAGCGCAGCCACACTTGAAAAGTTGCGCGCTCTCGGTCTCGAGCGAATCGATTATCAAAGTCCTCATGCCGTGACAGTTCCCGGCGCGGTGGATGCCTGGTCTCAACATCTTTCCGATTACGGTAGTAAAGGTCTCGACGAGTTGCTACAGCCAGCGATTCACTCCGCCGAAAACGGCTTCGCCGTTTCACCGCGAATCGCTATGGATTGGGCGGCAAACACTGAGAAACTTTCCGACTGTCCCAATTCTGCGCGCATGTTCCTAGCAGACGGCCAAGCACCTCGGATTGGTGATATTCACCGCCAGCCGGAGCTAGCAAACAGCCTGAAAGCAATCGCCCGGGATGGCCGAGACGCTTTTTACAAAGGCGCCATCGCCGAAGATATTGTCACTCACCTCTCCAGCCTGGGGGGCCTGATGACGTTGGAAGACCTCGCTAGCTACCGCGCACAATATGTCGAGCCAATCAAGACCAATTACCGAGGCTTCGATGTCTATGAGTGCCCGCCCAACGGTCAAGGCATCATCGCCCTGATCATGCTCAATATTCTGCAAGGTTTTGACATGGCAGCGCTTGACCCGAATGGCAGCGAGCGCCTGCATCTTGAAGTGGAAACAGCGCGTCTCGCCTATCGGGACCGCGCACAGCTCATCACTGACCCGGATGCCTTCGACATACCTACCGCGCGATTGCTATCTCCATCTTATGCCGATGGTCTGCGCGGCCATATTGAACACGACCGCGCTATGGCCACTCTTCCTCCGGCTGGCGAAATCGAACATCGCGACACGGTCTATCTCACCGTGGTCGACGCGGAGCGCAATGCGATATCCCTCATCAACTCAACCTTCCATTCCTTCGGCAGCGGAATTTGTACACCGAAAAGCGGCGTAATGCTGCAAAACCGTGGCGCCAGCTTCTTACTCGACGCGGACCATCCGAATTGCATCTCACCCGGCAAACGGCCGATGCATACGATTATACCGGGCATATTGAGCCAAGGCGACCGTGTCGTTATGCCCTTTGGCGTCATGGGCGGACATTACCAAGCGGTAGGTCACACACATTTCCTCACCAACTTCATCGATTACGGCATGGATCCCCAGGAAGCTCTCGATTCGCCCCGTGCCTTTTATTACGAGGGCGAGCTCTCACTGGAAAACGGCATTGGCCAGGCGACCGCCGCAGCCTTGGCGGAACTTGGCCACGCAATCAAAGCTGCCGAGGTGCCGATCGGCGGCGGCCAAGCGATACACATAGATTGGCAGCGCGGCACTCTCGCCGGCGGCTCCGATCCTCGCAAGGACGGTTGCGCTTTGGGCTATTGAGGCGAACCTGTTAGCATTCTTCATCCACATTTATAAATAGGAGGACGAAATGCACAGACGCCATAATCCAGATACTGTCGTCGAGGCCTTCGGCAAGGGCTATAGCCAGGCCATTGAGATTGACCCGAACAAGCGGTGGCTGTTCACAGCAGGCCAGGTCGGTATCGCGCCGAATGGTAAAACGGCAGTGAGCTTCGAGGAACAGGTGGCGCAAACTTGGGCCAATATCTTGGCGCTGTTGAATGAAAGCGGCATGGGAGTTGACGATATCGTCAAGATCACCGGCTACGTTGTCGGCACGGAGAATTTTCCAGCGTATGCGGCAGAGCGCAAGAAGGTCCTCGGCAACGCGCGTCCAGCCTCGACGGCGATTATCGTCCCAGCGTTGGCAATGCCGGAATGGCTCGTTGAGATCGAAGCAGTCGCCGCCAAATAAGCTTCAGCTGGGATAGCAGCCAGCTTCGATGGCGCGTCGGCGCGCTAGCGCAAAGACCGCGTCGATGGTTGGTGTCGCAACACCCACCAGGCGCCCGAGCTCGGCTACCGCACCCACAAGCGCATCAATTTCCATGGGTCGGCCAAGCATTAGATCCTGCAGCATGGAAGTTCGGTGCGCGCCAACCTTTTCGGCGCCATCGATGCGCTTGTCGATATCAATGGCGAAGCGCGCGCCAAGCGTCTCCGCCACAGCTTGGCCCTCGACCATCATGGCGCGTGCCACCGCGCGCGTTTCCGAATCGCGCGCAATATCTTCGAGGGTCGATCCAGTGAGCACACTGATCGGGTTGAAGGCTAGATTACCCCATAGTTTGACCCAGATATCGGAGCGGATATCAGTACGCACCGGCGCTTTAAATCCGGCGGCAATCAGCACCTGCGATAGCGTTTTCGACCGCTCCGAGCGACTACCGTCCGGCTCGCCGATGGGTAGACGGTTCTGGCTGACGTGGGGAGAAACTTCGACTACCCCCGGCTCGACGATCTCCGCAGCCGGATAGACGACACAGCCGATGGCTCGATCGGGTCGGAGCTTATTCCATTGCGTCTGGTCGGGATCCACGGCTTTGACGCAATAATCCTCATACGGCCCGGACAGCTTGTGAAAATACCACCAGGGAATGCCATTTACCGCAGTCACCACGGCACTCTTCGGCCCGAGTAGGGGTTGCATAACATCGCATACGCCGGCCACTGCATGGGCCTTTAGGGTAACAATAACAAAATCCTGGGCGCCAAGATCTGTCGGATCGTCGGTGCAACACAGTTGCACGGTATGCTCCTCGTCGCCGACGCGAAGCGTGACGCCGTTCTTTTTCATTGCCGCGAGATGTCGCCCACGGGCGACCAGCGACACATCGACTCCTCCGCGCGCCAGCTCAACGCCAAGATAAGAGCCGATCGCTCCAGCGCCAAAAATGCAAAGCTTCACGGAACCAGACCAAGTTTCTCGGCAAGACCGATTCGTTGCAATTTTCCCGTTGCTCCCTTGGGAATCTCATCCAAAAATAGGGCCTTGTGCGGCACCTTGAAGGCTGCTAGGCGCTGGGCGGCAAAATCGCGAATCTCTCTCTCGCTTACTTCCTCGCCCTCACGCAAGACGATCGCCGCTGCAACCTCTTCGCCCAGCTTTTCATGGGGCATGGCGAACACAACTGCCTGGGCGACTGCCGGATGAGACATCAAAATTTCATCCACCTCACGCGGCGAAATCTTCTCACCACCCCGGTTGATGATTTCCTTGAGCCGGCCGGTCAGCGTGAGGTAGCCGGCCTCGTCCATTTGGCCTTGATCGCCGGTGCGAAACCAACCTGAGGTAAAGGCCTCGGCATTTGCCTTGTCGTTGTTTTCATATCCCTGAGCCACATTGTCGCCGCGGATGACAACCTCGCCGATTTTGCCAGGTGCAAGCAACTCGCCGTCTTGCGCCATGATAGCAACCTCCGGGCCGGCAGCAATACCGACGCATCCTGGTCGACGTTCATGCGGCGGTAAGGGATTGCTCGCCATCTGATGCGCCGCCTCGGTCATGCCATAGGATTCAATCACCGGCGCGCCAAACACCTCTTCAAGTTCCTTCATGACTGGGCCGGGTAAGGAAGATGAGGACGAGCGTATAAATCGCAAGGGATTACGCTCAAGGATTTCCTGATTACGCCCAGCGCGCGCTAAGATCGCCTGATGCATTGTCGGCACTGCAGTATACCAAGTGGGCTTGATCTCGTCGAACCAGGAGAAGAATTTCAGTGCATTAAAGCCTGGCATACAGGCAACGCTTGCCCCAGCGTAGAGCGAGGATAGAACGGCGGCAATCAGCCCGTGAATGTGAAAGAGCGGCATCACATTAAGACAGCTGTCGCCGGTCTTGAGCCCGAGCCAACCAGAAATATTTCGCGCTGAGGCGATAAGGTTACGCTGACTGAGCGGTACAATCTTCGGGCGCGAGGTTGTGCCCGAGGTGTGGAGTATCAATCCGATATCTTCCGGCTTGGCCATGCCTCCGACGACCGGTGATGCTGCACCCACGGTCTCCAGTGAAAACGCACCCGCAGGCCCGTCGAGTTGCCGCGTTAACCGTATCAGCGGCACGTTCAAATTTATCGCCGCTCGGGTGACCGGGCTTTCGTCCCCTGACAGGACTATCACCGCCTTGGCATTAAGATCGGAAATATAAAACTCGAACTCTTCTTCCTTGTAGGCAGGGTTGAGTGGCGCCGCCGTGGCACAAGAAGCCACTGTGACAAAGGCGCTCGCCATTTCCGGGCCGTTCGGCAGCACTATGGCGATACGCTCGTTACGACCAATACCCAGCGAATTGAGAGCCGTCGTAGTTTCGCCACAAAGCGCCCGCAAGCCTTCGAAGGTCATGGCGTCGCGTCCCGGGGCTCGAAGCGCCGGCGCCCCGCCCCCGCCACGTCGAATCACGTCAGCCAGACAGGTAAATTCCGTCACGGTTCGATTTTCCTCTCGCACAAAGGGGTGGTCAATATGCCTGAGCGCCCGATGCGAGGAAACTGGAAATTCGCCAGCTAAACGAAGGGCATAAATGCCCTGTCGTGAGTTATTAGACCCTCTAGGCACAAATACATACCGAAATCTGAGGGTCCCAAAACTTCAGGTGGTGCCGAAAGATGCGGTCGCCGAACAGTTCGGGAGCAGAGAGCGACGGCAGTCTGAATTAACGGCGAGTGGCAAGGTCAATTGTTTGTTTGCGCACCACTAGACGCGAAATTTACTTCGCCTCTTCCGCCTTTCGCGCAAGTTTGTCCAACTGCGCCTGCATGCCGTCCAACTGGCCTTTCAGAGCGGAGATTTCGTCGCCTTCATCGCCATTAGCATCGGTCGATTCTGCTTGGTTTCGCTGCGGTTCGGGTTTGTTGCTAGTTGTATCTGCACCGGCCGCGCCAAGGGGACCAAATATATTAAGTGCTTTTTGAAAGGCGGCCATGTTCTGGCGACCCAATTCCTCAAATTCAGCCATGGGAAAAACGCCGCCAAACGCCTCGTCAAGACGAGAGCGCATGCGTTCCTGGTTATGATTGAAACTTTCCATGGTCACTTCAAGATAGCGTGGTACCAGCGCCTGAATTGAATCGCCATAGAGGCGAATAAGCTGACGCAGGAACCCAATGGGCAGAAGGTTGTATCCTTTTGCCTCCTCCTCGACAATGATCTGCGTCAGCACTTGATGAGTAATATCTTCACCGGTCTTGGCGTCACGCACGACAAACTCCGTGCCTTGCTTGACCATCTGACAGAGATTATCAAGCGTCACATAGCTACTGGTGGCGGTGTTGTAGAGCCGGCGGTTGGCATATTTCTTGATGATAACCGATTCACTGTTCGCGCCGCCGGACGGACTATATTCTATCATACGCGCGCCTTACGCGAGCAGTTTAGATATTTTCGAAGGCAGGCAGTCTGGCATCAATTGCTGCAATGCGCAATTTAATGTTGCGCCGCGTCATTGAAGACTGTAAAGCGCGATTGGGCTATATTGCAGCCTCGGCTATGCGGCGCACCGATGACGGTTCGCCGGGCAAGCACAAGGTCCAAGCCCTTGCCTCGCAGTTTATCAACTTGTGGCAGCGCCGAACGGAACTTTTAGCCGAAGACCTGGCGCAGCACTAATGGATGGCTAAAGGATGAATGTCGTCGTTGATCTTGGCGCACAAACGCGAATTGTAGTTTGCGGAGTACCGAAAAATGGAAGTTCGGATGACAACAGCGAAAAAGAGAAATCATCGGGCACCTCGGCTGAAGTCGCCGTGAATTAGCTCATTTGCGCCCCACGAACCCCAAACAACCGAACAATGACAAAGAGAATGAGGACATGATTATGCCGCGCTTGGCTTTGGTAACAGGCGGAACACGAGGAATCGGGGCGGGCATTTGCCACGCACTGAATGAAGCAGGATATGACGTAGTGGCGAATTACCACAGCGATGACAAGGTAGCGCGGCGCTTTGAATCTGAGAGTGGCATTCCGGTCTTCAAATGGGACGTCAGTGATTTCGCCGCTTGTAAGAATGGCGTCCTGCAGGTACGTGAAAAGCATGGGCCGATCAATATTCTGATAAACAATGCCGGCACGGTTTCGGATAATAGATTCGAGAATATGAAAGAGACCCAGTGGCACGCCGTGCTTCGGGTCAATCTCGATTCTCTCTTCCACATGTGCCAGCAGGTCTATCCCGACATGATGGCGCAGCAATGGGGCCGCATCGTTAATATAGGCTCCATGAACGGCCAAGCCGGCCAGCTCAATCAGGTCAATTATGTCGCGGCCAAGGCGGGCATGCATGGTTTTACCAAGGCGCTTGCCCAGGAAGGTGCCAGATACGGCATCACGGTCAACACCGTCGCGCCGGGTTATGTTGACACCCACCTGATGCGTAATATGCCTGAGCGCATCCTGAGTAAGATCATCGACAAATCGCCAATCCACCGCCTCGGCACAGAAGAAGAGGTCGGCCATGCAGTGGTCTTTTTGGTCGACGAGAAATCCGCCTGGACTACAGGCTCGACGGTGACCCTTAACGGTGGCACCCACATGTATTGATAATCTACGGAATGGTCGAAAAACCCGGCGGCGCCATTTCAAAACTGGCGAACTGGAAAGCTGGCGAGACCGCGCAATCCCCAGGCTCCAGGTGCCCGTGCTGATTGCGCTTTGCCGAGTACGTTTGGAAACCAACGCTTGAGGCCAATCACCTCGCACTAAATTGTAACCGAATCAGACGTCTTCGTTACTAATATTTTCTTGGCCGAGCGAAAGCTTTAAAACGTCGCTAGCATAATAGCGTTAGATCTCTTACGCTTCGACGCGGTGCCAATAGGAGCCCTCGCCGGAGCGGAGCAAAAATTCATCGCGCTACATGCAGCCCGCTCCCCCGTGGCAACTTCTACCCGCCAAGTCTCGTGGTAATAGCCTCCTTCCGGATGCAGGGTGGGTGCCAGTAACTTGACAATCACTTCCGCTGTCGATGTCATCGGTTCCTCCCTTTAGCCATATTGGGAAGACTATCATGCGTGGCGGCCATGCTATTGTGAGATGCCATGCGACCACATGCTATTGAGCTCAAGGAATTTTACGTCACTTCGCGCGGACGAATTGCGCGCCGTGTTATTCGTCATGCGATCCGCGCTTTGTGGCCAAAGACTGCCGGCGAGGCGCTGCTTGGCCTTGGCTATGCCAGCCCCTGCCTGGGCATGTATCGCGAGGAAGCGGAACGTGTGGTGGCGCTAATGCCGGCTGGACAAGGCGTGATTTCTTGGCCAAGCGAGGGAAAGCAACTCGTGACCGTCAGTACCGAAGCCGAACTGCCCTTTGCTGACAATTCCTTCGACAAGATCCTTTTGCTCCATGCTCTCGAATTCAGTGAGGAGTTGCATCCCATGATGACCGAGATTTGGCGCGTGCTACGCCCCCAGGGCCGACTTTTAACAGTGGTTCCCAATCGGCGCGGAGTGTGGGCTCGCATCGAGTGCACGCCGTTCGGTCATGGCCATCCTTTCACCGGCGGGCAATTAACCCGCCTACTGCGCGATCACGGTTTCGTATCTCTGCACATACAATTGACGCTCTACGTACCACCGTGCGGTTTACACATGGTTCTGAGAATGGCTGTCCTGTGTCAAAAGCTGTGCCAGCGTTTTGCCCGACCGTTCGGCGGCCTACTATTGATCTAAGCGTAGAAGTAGGTCTACTAAGCTGGACGCGTCGGCCGACGCGCCCGGCTTAGAGTGCTCGCACCGTTGCGCGGCGAGGCGACGCCCACCGGTGCCGCCAACGCGCGCCAGTAACATCACGCCATGTATTTCTTTTCTGCCCTTTTTGGCCGTTCGCGCG
>CAZUXZ010000124.1:0-6626 GCA_964624055.1 uncultured Rhizobiaceae bacterium
GCTAATCATAACGAAGAAATACCAATAAATTTGATATTTGTTTCTACCAATGAATCAGAACCATTCTTAACACAACCAAGATTATTATTAATTGCTGGAGAAAACAGTCATTCAACAATAATTGAATCGTTTTGTTCTCTAGCTGACAACAGTTATTTAACAAACTATGTTTCAGAAATAGTACTAAATCGAAAATCCAGCTTAAACCATTACAAACTCATAAATGAAAGTTTAAATGCATTTCATGTTGCTTCTCAAGTAACCAACCTTCAAAGCGACAGTCAATTGAATTCAACTACCTTAGAAAGAACTGTTTCCCTTGGCAGAAATGAGGTCTTAGTCCAATTAGACGGAGAAAATAGTTCATGTAATTTGAATGGTTTGTATACTACATCCGGGTCCCAGCACATGGACAACTTTATAAATATTGACCATTTGAAGCCTCATACTACAAGCCGATTATCTTATAAAGGAATCCTATCTGGGAATTCTAGGGCAGTGTTTGGTGGTACTGTTTATGTCCAACCTGGAGCAATAAAAACCGATTCATTACAATCTGATAAAAATTTACTCCTTTCACCTGATGCCGAAGTTGATAGCAAACCAGCATTATTTATCTATGCCGATGACGTGAAATGTGGACACGGAGCAACAGCAGGAAATATTGATAAAGATACTCTTTTCTATCTTCGTAGCAGAGGAATTGATTTGGAGAGTGCAAGCAAATTATTAATATATGGGTTTGCTCGTGAGATCATCGATTCCATTGAATTTAAACCTCTACATGAATTAGTCGAAAAATTATTCTTAAACTCTATCCCAAACTACAAATTTGAATTTTAAAGGGTAAATGATGTTCGATTTTCAAGATTTGTATCAAGAAGTGGTAATGGACCATAACCGTAGTCCCAGGAATTTTGGAGAGATGCATGACTCAACTCATTCATCTGAGGGGTTTAATCCTTTTTGTGGTGACCAGTTAACTTTATACCTTAAGATTGAGTCCAATTTAATTTCAGATGTCTCCTTTACTGGAACTGGTTGTGCGATATCAAAAGCGTCTGCATCAATGATGACTGACACTATTAAAGGACAGTCAATTAATACTGCAAATTCAATTTTCCAAGAATTTCGTAAAATGCTTACTCAAGCTAATAATAATCTTGAATTAAATCTTGAATTATTGGGAGATCTAGAAATTTTATCAGGAATATCCCAATTTCCTGCAAGGATTAAATGCGGGATTTTGGCTTGGCATACTTTGCAATCTGCAATTGAAGGTCAAGATTCAACTGTTACTACTGAATGAAATTAATTCATTAGGAGAAATCTTATGATTCAAATTCCAATTCGTGTAGACTACGGAGTTCGGGCACTAGTGGATATTGCAACAAATGATCGCCAAGGACCCGTAAAAACTTCTGATATCGCTAGTAGGACTAGCATCCCCGAATCTTACCTCGTGAGAATATTAAACACATTTAAAAAATTGGAAATCCTAGAATCCCGTAGAGGTAGAGGCGGGGGGCATTTACTAAAAACACCTGCAGAAAATCTTAGATTATCAATGATCCTAGAATCTTTAGATTCACTTTTCAGTCCAGTATATTGCATAGATGATCCTGAAAAATGTACTTTGTCTCCTTCATGTGCACAAAGAGACATTTGGATTGACGTACAAAAATCTGTTCATTCAGTATTGTCTCAGACTACCATCGCCGATTTAGTAACAAAAACATCCAGCAAAAAAATGATAAATATTAATTAACGTTTGGAGAAACATGTTAGATCATAAAAAAATTACCTCAGACTTTCCCATCCTTCAAAGGACACTTTACGATAATAAGCGACTAATTTATCTCGATAATGCATCCACATCACAAAAACCAACACAAGTAATTAATTCATTAGTTGATTACTATGAAAATACAAATTCGAATGTTCACAGAGGCGTCCACGCACTGAGTGTAGAAGCAACAGATGAATATGAACAAGCTAGACATAAAGTTGCTAATTTTATTGGTGCCCCACAATCAGAATCAATTATCTGGACCAGAAACACAACAGAAGGAATTAACTTGGTTGCGCAAACATGGGGTCAGGCAAACATTTCAGAGGGTGACGAAATTGTAGTTACAGCCATGGAACATCACAGCAATTTAGTACCCTGGCAAAAAGTGGCCTCTGACAAAAAAGCAACTTTGAAAATAATTCCATTAAATGAAGATCAAACTTTAGATTTAACTTCACTAGAAGAATTAATTAATCCTAGAACAAAACTAGTTTCAATCGTCCACATGTCCAATTCAATAGGCACCATTAATCCAATCGAAAAAATTTCTGCCCAAGCAAAGAAAGTTGGCGCACATTTAATGATTGACGGAGCTCAAAGTGTTCCACACATGCCTGTTGATGTAGAAGCTTTGAATTGTGATTTCTTAGCCTTTTCTGGTCACAAAATGCTGGGACCAACAGGAATCGGAGTCTTATATGTTAAGAAAGAAGTATTAGAAACAATGGATCCATTTCTCAGAGGAGGTGAAATGGTATTAGAAGTCAATTATCAAAGCGCTACCTGGAATGATTTACCTATGAAATTCGAAGCTGGCACCCCTAACATTGCTGATGCTATTGCTCTTGGAGCTGCAATTGACTATTTAACCGATATAGGCATGGATAATGTTCACACACATGAATTAGAATTAACGAAATATGCTCTAAACCACTTTAACAATCTAGATGAAGATCTTGAATTATTAGGCCCAGGTGATCCCCATTTACGTGGCGGAATATTTTCCTTTCACCACCCCACTGTTCACCCTCACGACCTTGGTACATTATTAGATCGTCGTGGAATAGCCGTTCGAACTGGACACCATTGCACTATGCCGCTGATTAGAGAATTAGAGCTTTCTGCTACTGCACGAGCTAGTTTTTATATTTACAATAATGAACAAGACATCGATGAACTTTTTGAAGGATTGAAAGAATCCTTAGGTTATTTTTTAAATGCCCCCTAAAAATATCGATAATTTATATGACGAAATAATACTAGATCACTGTCGAAAACCCCGTAACGGAATCATCCTAAACAAAGTCGATATTGAGTCAACTGCAATTAATCCTTTTTGTGGTGATGAAGTACAACTTCAATTCGAATTAATGAATTCAGATCATATTTCAAATATATTCCTTAACGCAATTGGTTGTTCGATAAATAAAGCATCTGCGTCAATTTTATCTGAAGCAATAAAAGGGAAATCTTTAAAAGAAGTCGATCAAATTTCAAAGAAATTTCGGATGGTCATGACTTCGGATGACCATCCCAATGCTCATAAATTGGATGGAGATCTCAAAGTACTTCTTTCAGTAAAAGAATTCCCTATCCGTATAAAATGTGCACTCCTATCTTGCAATGCAATAGATTCAGCACTTAAAAATAATTCTACAAAGAAAAATTAGTCAATCCAAGTTTTGGCCCAATAAAAATACTCGTACCCATTGGATACAGGCTCAAAACCTCTAACATGATTCTTCCATGACCAAATATTCATACGTGTAAATGGAATAAATCTATGAGCTTCCTCCATACTTAATCTTTGAATCTCTTGAATTTGTTGTATCCTTGAATCTGGGTCCATTAATCCAATTTGGGATTCAATAAGTTCATCCATTTTCGGATTTGTAATATTAGTCCCATTCCATATACCCTCGCTGTGTAAAACCCTCGTAAGAAATACATTTGGAAAACTAGACGGAGCTGGAGGACCTATAAGCATTTCATACGTCCCTCCAATCCAAGCATCTTCAGCAAATTCTCGTCGATTTAAAATCTTGACTTGTACTAAAAATCCTGCATCTAACAATTGAGATTCAATGATTTTCGAATATTCTATATACGAATCTCCAAAATCGCCCACAGAGATAGTAAATTCAATTGGGTCAGAACTTTGAGAATCCTTCAAAATTTGATTTACTCTTTGTGGAGAATTAGTAAAAGATTTCAAAATTTCGTTTTGTAACATCCATTTATCTGAAATTAGTGGTATACCAACAGTAGCAAAACTATCAACTGGGGTAATCTGTTTATTTGCATTTCCAGGATCAAGTGCATAAAAAACTGCTCTTCGAATTTCAATATCTTGAAATATTTCAGAATTTGTATTTAACGCAATTTCTATACCTGATCCCATTTCATGAGATAACAGATAATCAGAATATGGAGCAAGAACTAAAAAATCTTCTATTTCACTTGCTTCCAACTTAATAACATCTAGTTCATCGGTGGCTACATAAGTTGCTATCCTTGCATCCGAATCTGGAATAACATAAATGATTAAAGAATCTAAAAATGGGAAATCTGGCTCAAAGTAATCGTTATTTCTGGAAAATTTGTGCACAGAATCAATATTTGAAGATTCATAAATCCATGGCCCAGAACCGATAGTAGGACCATCCAAAATATCATCTATATGTTCAAATAATTTTGATGAAACAATTTTGGAACGTCCATCAGCAAGATGCAATAAGAAATCCGAGTCTGGAAATTGTGTAGATAACCGAATTTTCGATTGATCTATTACTTCAATCTCCGATAACGACCACAATGTTGGAGAGTTGTTTTGGTTTAATTCGGATATTCTTTTTAAACTGAAATCCACATCAGAAGTCGTTACATGTTGATCAACTAACGGGAAAATATTTTGCCATTTTGCATCATTCCTCAAAGTGAACACAAAAGTAGAAAAATCTTTCATCTCCCATGATTCACACAAATCACATTCTAGAGACATATTACTGGCATCATTAGAATTGAATCTCATCAATCTGCTGTATACAATCCCAGGACCCCACAATGCTAAAGCAGGCGAAAATTCCATGTGTACATCTTGATGTTCAACATTAGAATTGGTAGCCAAATTTAGTTTACCACCATAATTAATTTGTAGAACATTTTCTATTTCTTCAACTACTCTTTCAGTGTTTTTGGCAATGGGTTTTGGTACCGCAGTGAGGGGAACAAATTTTACAGTCGAATCTTCAATTTCAAACTTTGGACTCTCCTTATACAATTTTTCAACTCCTGAAACTGGTGTCACACTAGATTCATCAGCATGGGATGATTTATTGTTATAATCTTTTGGAATAGATTGTTCTGGAGCTACATCAACATTTTTTTTAAGGTCTTGGTCTAACACATTGTCAGAAAACTGTTCCTCAGTGTTCTGAACATCGTTACATGATAAAAACAGTGCAACCAAACAGATTACTAAAAGAACATATATAGTTTTATGAACACTGTTGTTATTAAAATAATACATAATCAAAATGAGTTAATATTTCATAGAGTAGAAAACATTATTGATCGTAGCACATTTGCATTTCGTTTTTGGAGTAAAATTTGTTAATAGACTGTCATGCTCATCTTGCAGATTATGAGCCAACTGAAATCCCAAACATTCTGAACAGGGCTAAATCAGCTGGTGTAGGCGCAATTATATCTGCCGGCACGAATATTCAATCATCATCAAGATGTATTGATTTAGCACTTAATTACCCATCAATTTTTGCAGGAATTGGTATTCATCCATCTGATGTAGAAAATGCACTAACAGATTCAGAGATAAACAAATTATACGACTTTGCAAAGTCTAATGAAAAAGTTGTAGTCATGAGTGAAATTGGTTTGGACTTCCAAAGCCACTCTCCTGACCGAAAAATACAATATGATGCCTTTAGACAGCAAATCAGAATCGCTAGAGAACTTGATTTGCCAATCGTTTTCCATAGTAGAAATGCACACACTGAAACTTTCAGATTACTAAAAGAGGAACGTGGGTATGAAGTAGGAGGAGTAATGCATTATTTCCAAGGTGATCTATCAATTGCCAAATCTGCTATTGATCTAGGATTCCATATCTCGATTGCAAAACCACTACTAAGACTCGAAGAATTACAAAAAACCGTTAAGAATTTACCTCTTAATTCTATAGTAATTGAAACAGATTGTTACCCCCAACCTTTCAAATCTAAAAGAACTTTATGGACTGAACCTAGACATTTAAAAGAAATAGTTGAAAAGCTATCAGAACTAAAAAATGAAAATATCCAAACCCTGGAAATAATACTTCAAAATAACATTTTTAATGTTCTAGGACCTAAAATTTGTAATGTAGTAAAAAAATTTGTCCTATAACATTAAAATGAATCAAGGATAAAGAAAAAGTAATAATATTGCCCCGGCAATGAACCACCCTGGAAGAGTTGAATTTAATGCTCTAATATTCCCACATTCGTGCAAGGTTCTTGTTCCAACAGTCGCTACTGCTAATACACCTAGCCACACAAACATACAAATCATTTGCTCCCATTGAATAGAAAATGGTAAAAGCAACAATAAAACTAAAATCCCAGGAATATACGCATATCCAGTAGCACGTAAAGTAAGTCTGTATGTGACTTTTCTAGATAATTCTTTTTCCTTAACAAAATATAGCCTTATTCCCACAAAGTGAGTAATAATTGACCACAGGACCCAACCAAGGAATGTACTTACAAAACAAAGAGCCGCATAATATGAGCGAGAAGTACCCTCTGAATTTAAAATTTGCTTTATATTCTCTGAT
>CAZUXZ010000125.1:0-2981 GCA_964624055.1 uncultured Rhizobiaceae bacterium
CTACCTAGCGTTTCTGGGACAGATATCCCCCCTTCAAATGAAATATACGATCTACATCCATCCAACGGAGATTGGAGTTCAAGGGTATCGTTTTGCTTCGCGACAATTGATTGCCACATTGGTACAGATTTTTGATTAATAGTTGGGGACAAATTTGCTCCTGTAAGTGAGAAAACTGTGTCCTTTAGAAATTTTAACTTCAGTCCAAAAACTGTAGTTTCTATTGATGGAGAATTTTCATCATTATTTACTAGTATGTTGCCAATCCTGTATGCGAATTGGTCCATCGCACCAGAGACAGGTACACCGTATTTTTGATAGCCAAATCTCCCCAAATCTTGAATGGTAGATAATACTCCTGGATCTAGAATTTCTACTAGATTATTTTTCATTGATTTCTTCCACAGTTGGTTCAAATGATCCATTTTGGTAATCTGATTCGAGTTCAAGGTAAGAATCCAAATCTGGTAGTGGATCAAACTTAAGATAATTCCCTGGGATCAAAAGCGTGGGAGGATTTTTGTTTTGATCGAATAATTTGATTGGTGTTCTCCCAATAATTCTCCAACCTCCTGGGCTATCATTTGGGTAAATACCAGATAGTTTATCAGCTATTCAAACTGACCCTCCACTGATTTTAGGTCTAGGAGTGCCCAGTCTAGGAGTTTCTAATTTCGAGGGAAGTCCACCTAGATAGGGGAAGCCAGGACTAAATCCCATCATGTAGACCAAGTATTTTTTAGAAGAATGTAAGTCTATTACATCCGCTTCATCAATATTTGTGTGTTTACTTACAAATGATAGGTCAGGTCCAAAATCACCACCATAAAGAGTAGGTACATGTACAACCAATTGTGTATTTACTTCTTGGTCATGGATACTTTCGAGTTCATTTACGATTTTAGATTGGATTTCGCTAGAAGAAATTTGTAATGGGTCAAACATAATTAAAATTGATTTGTATGAGGGGACAGAATCAATAATTCCATTCATGTTAAAAGATGAAATCTTATTGTTCAGAGAGTGAACCATTCTATTGACATCTGGGTTGATGGAGTCACCAAGTTCTACAACTATAGCTTTGTCACCAGCATTTAAAAATATTGGAGATTTGTACATTATTTTCTTTTAACCATTCATTGTTTTTGAAAGAGGTTGGATTTTAATTCCTTCATAAGTAAGTTGGTTTCTAAGAATTTCAGCCATTTTAACTGCATTAGGTGTATCTCCATGGATGCAAATGCTATCTGCTTCTATATCAAATGTGCCACCCTCTTTTAAAAGTGCTTTGCCTTCTTTTGCAATTCTTATACCATTTTCTATTACAGTATCTACATCATGTAAGACTGCTCCTTTTTCATATCTTGGAGCCAGTGATCCGTCTTTTAATAAAGTTCTATCGGCAAAAGCTTCTTTAGCAACATTAATATTTCTATTAATTGCTATTTCGACCCATTTTGATCCAGATAAAGCTAATAGGTACATTTCTGGGTTAAATTCTTCGATTACATCACATATTGCCGATGCAATATTCTCGTTTGCTACCGCGTCATTGTATAAAGCTCCATGTGGCTTTAAGTGTTGAAGAGATTTAGATGAAGAGAAAGCTTGTAGTGCACCCATTTGATACATGATATCATTCTTGATTTCCTGGATGGAAGACGGAATACTTCTCCTTCCAAATCCTCTTAAATCGAAATATGATGCGTGTGCTCCAATTTCTACATTATGCTCTGAAGCTGTTTTTACAGTGTGTTTCATCCAGTTAGGATCGCCAGCGTGAAAACCACAGGCTATATTGGCTGATGAAATCAAAGGCAATAACTTTTCATCATTACCCATTTTGTAACTGCCAAAACTTTCCCCCATGTCTGCATTTAAATCAATCGTTTTGTTCATATCAGATTCCTATGAGAGAGTATGTTTTAATTATCCCAGTATGATGAAACAGCGTAAAGTTAAGATTTTGTTAATACTATGAATATACATTTAAATTAGTTTATATTATGCATAGAACTAATATTTAATCAAAGTTGATGTGCATAAATGGATTCACAAATAATTGAAGAGGCTGCAAGAATATCTTTAACTGCTATTTCAATAGCTTTTCTGGTAATTACCTCTTTGTTAGGTACGATAAAACTTGCAAATTATTTAGGCTCGAAGTCCTTTTTTGGATCTAATAGTGCGCAAAATAGTGATGCTGCAAAGGCAGCTGCTATAGCCGTAGCTGCGATAAAATACTCTAGCAAAACAAAAATTGGATCGTAGATGCCCGAATTAATTAGCATATTTGAAAATATGGGACTTAATCATATTAGTTGGCAGCAACTTGTCATGATAGGTGTCGGTATTTTATTTATTTCGCTAGCAATTAAAAAAGATGTTGAACCATATGAATTACTTCCAATTGGTTTAGGTATCATTGTTGGAAATCTTCCTTTAACTGGAATTACATTTTTCAACCCTAATTCTGATTTTGCGCAAGATTCAGGAATTATTGGTGTGATTTTCCATTATGGACTAGCACACTGGAATATTCTTCCTCCATTAATATTTTTAGGGCTTGGAGCTATGACAGATTTTGGACCTCTTATATCTAATCCTAAGACATTGTTACTTGGAGCGGCTGCGCAAATTGGGATTTTTGTTGCTTTTTGGGCTGCAATTATGAGTAGTCTTATTCCCGGATTTGAGGGCTTTTCTATTGCACAATCAGCAGTGATTGCAATTATTGGTGGAGCAGACGGACCCACCACGATTTTTCTATCAGGAAGGATTTCGCCAGAACTACTTGGGATTACCGCAGTAGTTGCATATTCATATATGGCCTTGGTAGCGATAATTCAACCTCCAATTATGAAATTGCTAACGACAAAAAATGAACGATTGATTCGAATGAAATCGCCTGTTGAAATTTCGAAGACTAAAAAAATTGTTTTCCCCATGGCAGCAATGCTTATTATTATATTAATAGTTCC
>CAZUXZ010000126.1:0-15991 GCA_964624055.1 uncultured Rhizobiaceae bacterium
GTCCAGTCGCCGGCGAGCAGGAGATTTTCATAGGCCGTTCGCGTCGGTGGGCGCTTAGCGAGGGACTCTGGAACTTGTGCAAAAGTCGCTCGCTTTTCCTTGACAATTCGGACTGGAGGCGTTGCTGACAAAGGCTTTCCGAGAGCCATGGAGACTTCGTGCCATAGCCGCTCAGCTATCTCCTCTACACTTTCCTTGGCCAGATCATCCGCCGCGCTGACTGTCACCGAGGCGATATCACCGCGTGCGAACAGCCATTGGGCGGTGCCGCCGACGATACCAAGTAGTTGATTTCCTCCGGGCAATTGTAATTTATGATCAAGGCAAAAATGTGCATTGACGATGGCGCGGGTTTCGAGTGGCGCTGAAATTTCCGGGAGTATTTTCACCAAATTAGGCGCTGGCAGAGCGAGTACCACCGAGTCGCTGGTCTCGAGCGTGACAGACTCGGTGGCAAATTCGAGCGCTTGGATTCGATTGCTGTTCTTCTTTAATCCGCTGAGACGTCGACCGAAACCAACCATACCACCATTGTTGAGGACGAATTTTACCCCCGGTTCCACCAGGTCTGGGCCCAAACCGTGTTTGGCGATATAAGCACGGCACGCCGCTTCGCCCTGACCAAACGTAAGCCGCATTACCGGCCATAAGAGGCGCGCCGCGCCTTCTGCGACCGAGGCATTGAGAACCGCAACGGTGAGCGGTTCCCACAGACGCGCCCCGAGCGGTCCGGACCGGCCAACGCAATCCGCAACAGTCGCTCTTTCTGGTGCCCAGGCCAGTTTGAGACCGGCGAGGTAATCTGTCCATTTGGTGCCTGGCACGCGGCGTGAGGGCGAGAAGATCCACCAGGGCAGACGTCCAGCATTGGGGCGGAGCGTCCAGCGCTCACCGTTTGTAATGTCAACGAAGGGGAATTCGGCGCGTTGTTGTCCTAACAATCCGGCGCGTCCGTCGATGGTATCAAGATAAGAAAACACCGCCTGATTAGCGCCCAGGATCAAATGGTTGCCATTGTCGATAAGTCGGTTCAGCGTCTCGTCCTGAAATGAGCGACAGCGCCCGCCGGCTTGGCCCGCTGCTTCGTGCAGGGTGACCTTGCGGCCTGCACGGGAAATCTCGACAGCGCAGGCAAGACCTGCCATGCCCGCGCCGACGACATGGATCATGGCCAATTTCGCCTCCGTCTGTGAGCATGTTCTATATCGCATAGCGCCCGGCGCTCTGGCAAACAGGAGAAAGTCGGGCCATCTTATAGGACGATGAATAAGCACGATTCCTTTTTTGCTCTTGCCGCCCGTGCCCGCACCGCAGATATCGACCGCTATCTCTGCGCGCTGTTCGTGCCACGGTCAGCGCGCTCGGCTCTTTTCGCGTTGATCCTCTTCAATGCCGAGATTGCCCGGGTGCGGGAGGTGGTAAGCGAACCTATGCTAGGCCAAATCCGTCTACAGTGGTGGCGCGAGGCGATCGAGGGAATTTACGATGGCCAAACCCGTCGTCACGAAGTCATCGAACCTTTGGCTGAAGCGATTCGTACACACGGCCTTACACGTGGCTATTTTGACCGTCTGATAGATGCCCGTGAGCGAGACCTTGACGACGCACCGGCTGAATCCGTAGCGGCGCTTGAAACCTATGCGGAGGAAAGCGCCGCGCCGCTCGTTTCGCTTGCCTTGGAATGTGTCGGAGCGGACGCGGCAGGACTCGTTGACCTCGCACGCCATAGCGGAACCGCCTGGGCACTCACCGGTTTGATGCGCGCCGTACCCTATTATGCCGCTCAAGGACGTTCCATGCTGCCAAGGAGCGTCGCGGGCGAGGGCAACGATCACGTGGCCGCTATTGTTGGAATTTCGGACGCTGCACGATACCACGTCGGAAGGGCGCGCCAGTTGCGCAAGGGACTACCCATCGCGGTCAAACGCGCGACGCTTCAGGCGGTACTGGCGGACGCATATTTGCGCCGCCTCGCTGCTAGCAGTTACGATCCCTATCATGCACGCGCTGGTATCGGACCGTTGCGCCGTCAGTTGCTTTTGATCCGCGCGGCTTTTCTGGGGCTAGCCTGAAGCTGTCGCTAACCAGCCACCCAAGCTGTTGAGTGCGCGATGTGCCATTGCGGGCTTGCGGTCGCGTTTCTTATATTTGCCGTCGAGTGGAGGAAACAGGCCAAAATTGACGTTCATCGGCTGAAAGCCTGTTCCGCCTACAAGATGGCCGCCTGTAATATGGGCTAGTAGCGCGCCGAGGGCGGTTTCGGGTGGCGGCGGTGTGGGCTCCGTCCCGGCGACCTCCGCGGCCATGAAGCGCCCGGCGAGTAAACCGATGGCTGCGCTCTCGACATAGCCCTCTACTCCAGTGATCTGACCGGCAAAGCGGATATTGGGTTGCGCCTTCAGGCGCAACTGCGAGTCTAGAAGGCGCGGGCTGTTAAGAAAAGTGTTGCGGTGAATGCCACCTAGTCGCGCGAAGCGAGCGTTTTCCAGTCCAGGTATTGCCGTCAGTACGCGCTTCTGTTCACCATGTTTCATTTTAGTCTGAAAGCCGACCATGTTGTAGAGAGTGCCGAGCACATTGTCTTGGCGGAGTTGTACCACGGCGTGTGGCTTCTCTTCGGAATGCGGATTGGTCAGGCCAACCGGTTTGAGCGGCCCAAAGCAAAGAGTTTTTCGCCCGCGCTCGGCCATAACCTCGATCGGCAGACAACCCTCGAAGTAGGTTGTATCTTTTTCCCATTCCCTGAATTCGCTCTTTTCCGCTGCGAGAAGAGCATCGATCAGGGCTTCGTATTGCACCCGGTCGAGCGGACAATTTATATAAGCTGCAGCGTCGCCGCTCGGGCCTTCCTTGTCGTAGCGCGACTGCATCCAGGCGATGCCGAAATCGATGCTCTCCTTGTAGATCACAGGTGCAATAGCATCAAAAAAAGCGAGGGCCTTCTCGCCTGTGAGGGCGAGAATCGATGCACCTAAAGTTGGAGAGGTGAGAGGGCCGGTAGCCACCAGCACTGGTCCGGCATGGGCGTCGGGCAGCCCTTTTACTTCCTCACGGCGGATTTCGACCAGCGGTTCCGCCACCAACGCCGCCTGAACCGCCTCGGCGAATCCTTTTCGGTCGACCGCGAGAGCACCGCCTGCTGGCACCTGATGGGTGTCGGCCGATTGCAGAATGAGCGAGCCAGCGCGGCGCATCTCCTCATGCAGTAGGCCCACCGCATTGTTCGCGACATTGTCGGAGCGGAATGAGTTGGAACAAACAAGCTCGGCCAGCTGGTCGCTAACGTGCGCGTCGGTGCCTCGTTTGGGGCGCATCTCATAGAGGGTGACGGGAATGCCATGCCGGGCGATCTGCCACGCTGCTTCGCAGCCAGCAAGACCGCCGCCGATCACTCGCATAGGGGCAGAAATTTCACCGTTCATAGAGTTGAGTATAGAGGAAAACCCATCCCCTAACGATTATAACGGCGGCCGAACAGCATAGTTGCGTCGGAGTGGCGATTGATATGGCCATCGCGTAGGTTGAAATCGTCGGTTTCGTGAAAGAGGTTGAAACTTAAAATTATCTCTCGGTTACGGCAGTGCTGAACATTAACGCCTGAATGTTCAGCCTGACGGTGTTTTGTGGCCACCAAGTTTAGAATATAATTGTGATCTAGCACGACGAATTCTGGCGCTTGCACCATGCCCGGGTAATTCGGAGGAATCTGCTCAATATTAAACATTTTATGAGGTTGGCGATCCAAGTACTTAAAAAATGACTACACGATTAGTCGCCAAATACACGCCAGAAACATGGCTCAGCATTGAATATCAATGTTAGCTTGATTGCCAAGCTGGCGGTAGCTTAACGATGGTGAGTTACGCAGCCGAGCGTTTTACCGCCATACGTTTGCGCTTCGGCTTAGCGTGGCGCGGGGCAAGGCATTTTGCGAGATATAGACCGGTGTAACTGTCAGAAATTGTTGCTAAATCCTCCGGGTAACCTTGTGCCACCACGCGGCCGCCGCCATCACCGCCGTCGGGACCGAGATCGATGATCCAGTCGGCGGTTTTAATGATCTCAAGATTGTGCTCGATTACGAGCACCGTGTTGCCGGTCTCGACCAAGCTGTGCAGTACTTCGAGAAGCTTGCGCACATCGTGGAAGTGAAGGCCGGTGGTTGGCGCGTCGAGGATGTAGAGCGTGCGCCCAGTGGCGCGGCGAGAGAGTTCCTTGGCGAGCTTCACCCGCTGCGCCTCGCCGCCAGAGAGCGTCGTCGCTTGCTGGCCAACCTTAATATAGCCGAGACCGACGCGCTCTAAAGTCTCAAGCTTGTTGCAAATCGCAGGGACTGCCTTGAAGAATTCTGCCGCCGCCTCAACTGTAAGTTCGAGCACGTCGGCGATGGATTTTCCCTTATAGAGAATTTCCAGGGTTTCCCGGTTGTAACGGTGCCCCTTGCACTCCTCGCATTGGACATAGATGTCGGGCAGGAAATGCATCTCAATCTTAATCAATCCGTCACCTTGGCATGCCTCGCAACGCCCACCTTTGACGTTGAACGAGAAACGTCCCGGCTTGTAACCGCGCGCCTTGGCCTCAGGCAGACAGGCGAACCAGTCTCGGATTGGTCCGAAGGCGCCGGTATAGGTTGCCGGATTGGAACGCGGCGTGCGGCCGATCGGAGATTGGTCGATGTCGACGATCTTGTCGATAAATTCCAGTCCCTTGATTGCCTCATGGGCACCCGCCTGTGCGCGGGCATTATTCATGCGCTTGGCGACGGCCTTGTAGAGAGTATCGATAACGAGAGTAGATTTGCCGCTGCCTGAAACACCGGTGACGCAAGTGAAGGTGCCGAGTGGGATGTGCACATCAATATCGTGTAAATTGTTGGCGGCGGCGCCGATCACGCTGACCGTTTGTCCTTTCTTACCCTTGCGCCGCTTGTCTGGCACGGCGATCTGCTCTATGCCAGTAAGATATTTTCCTGTTAGGCTCTTAGGCGATTGCATGATCTCCGCTGGCGTACCCTCAGCGATCACTTCGCCGCCATGAATCCCGGCTGCTGGCCCCATATCAATGACGTGATCCGCCGTGAGAATGGCTTCTTCGTCATGCTCAACCACCAGCACCGAATTGCCGAGGTCGCGTAAATTTTTGAGCGTGCCCAACAGGCGGGCATTGTCGCGCTGGTGGAGGCCGATTGACGGTTCGTCGAGCACGTAGAGCACGCCGGTGAGGCCGGAGCCGATCTGCGAAGCGAGTCGTATGCGCTGGCTCTCCCCGCCGGACAGGGTACCAGCGGAGCGCGCTAGGGTTAGATATTCCAGACCGACATCAACGAGAAACCGCAGCCTCTCTTTGATCTCCTTGAGAATACGCTCGGCTATCTCCTTATGTTTGTCGTTTAACTCTCCGTCGAGTGCGGCAAACCATTCCTCGGCCTGGAGAATGGTGAGTTCGGTGATTTCGCCGATATGGCGATCACTGACTTTAATCGCGAGAGCCTCTGGCTTTAGGCGATTTCCGTCGCAGGATTCGCAGGCTGCCGTGCTTTGGAACTTTGCCATCTCCTCGCGCAGCCAGGCACTGTCGGACTCGCTCCAACGCCGGTCAAGATTGGGGATCACCCCTTCGAAGTTCTTTGTGGTGCTATATTCGCGCGTACCGTCATCATATCGGAATTCAATTCTTTCCTTGTCGGAGCCATAGAGAATCACGTCGCGCAACTTTTTTGGTAGCTCCTTCCATGGGGTGGTCGTGCTTTTCTTATAGTGACGCACGATGCTGTCCAGCGTCTGGCCGTAATAGGGAGAGGAAGACTTGGCCCAGGGTGCGATGGCGCCTTCACTCAAGGATAGGCTTTCGTCCGGCACCACCAAATCTAGGTCGAAATATAGCCGCATGCCGAGGCCGTCGCAGGCAGGGCAGGCACCGAAGGGGTTGTTGAAGGAGAAGAGTCGTGGCTCGATTTCCTCAATTGTAAAACCAGATACTGGGCAGGCAAATTTGGCGGAAAAGATGGTTCGCTCGTTGCTATCGGCATTCTCGGCTATAGCGAGGCCGTCGGTAAGCGAAAGCGCGGTCTCGATACTGTCGGCCAAGCGATTCCCGAGGTTTTCCTTGACCACGATGCGATCTACCACGATCTCGATGTCGTGCTTCTTTTTTTTGTCAAGCACTGGCACCGTGTCGATATCGTGCATCTCGCCATCGATTTTGACCCGGGTAAAACCACGTTTCATCAATTCGGCGAGTTCTCTGCGGTATTCACCCTTGCGCCCGCGAATGATCGGCGCAAGCAGAAAGAGACGGGTGCCATTCGACATTTCGAGTATGCGATCGACCATCTGACTGACGGTTTGACTCTCGATTGGCAGACCAGTCGCCGGCGAATAGGGTATTCCGATACGGGCGAAAAGGAGGCGTAGATAGTCGTAGATCTCCGTCACGGTTCCAACTGTGGATCGCGGGTTTTTCGACGTCGTTTTCTGCTCGATGGAAATCGCTGGCGACAGGCCGTCGATCGATTCGACATCCGGCTTTTGCATCAGTTGTAGGAATTGGCGAGCGTAGGCTGAGAGGCTCTCGACATAACGCCGTTGGCCCTCGGCATAAATGGTATCAAAGGCGAGCGAGGATTTGCCTGATCCGGACAGGCCGGTAATCACCACCAGCTTGTCACGCGGTAGTTCCACGTCCACGCCCTTGAGATTGTGCTCACGGGCGCCGCGTATGCTGATAAACTTTTGCATCTATTGGGGCTCGTACGTTATCGCCGCCAGAGATTGGTAAAATTCAATATAGGCAGCACCGCCCGCGATTGCGAGCCCGATGCTATAGCCCAGTTATGCACTGCGGTTAGACAGTGTGTACTGCATTTAATGAATGGTGCGGAGTGCCTTGATGGTTGCCTTGGCAGGCTGCTTAGAATGCTTCATTTCGATGAATTCGTAAGAATTAACTTGCCTGAAATGAACGGACTCTCTGCCGGTGCGGTTTGGGACCTACGATATTCGTTTGCTGGACCCATCAGTGCGGCCGCAGGCGGAAACGATTCCGTGTGGCGCTTGGCTATTGCGCTGTTAGATGATTTCATCAATGCAAATATTTTAAACAAATGTTTATTTAAATATTGTTGTGATGGTGCTGAAAATGCAGGTCGGTGCCGTCGTAACGAAGATTGCCCCGACGCCACCTATGCGCCAATATGGCGTTAGTGTAATGCCGGTGAACGGGCGCCAAAGGTAAGGAGAAGGCTATGGCGGGTAGCGTAAACAAGGTGATTCTGGTGGGCAATCTGGGACGTGATCCCGAAACCCGCCAATTACAGGACGGTAACCCGGTGGTCAATCTCTCCCTCGCTACATCAGAAAGCTGGCGCGATAAAAATACCGGCGAGCGACGTGAGAAGACCGAATGGCATCGGGTGGTTGTCTTCAACGAGCGTTTGGCCGACGTGGCACAGAAATATCTCCGCAAAGGCTCTAAGATTTATATTGAGGGGCAGTTGCAGACACGCAAATGGACCGACCAGTCCGGCGTTGAGAAATACTCCACTGAAGTGGTGTTGCAGCGCTTCCGGGGTGAGCTGCAAATGCTCGACCGTGCCGGCGAAGGTGTCGGTGGCGGAGGAGGTGGTGATTACAATCAGGATAGGTCTTTGGGCGACGGGCCGGACAGTGGTGGCGGTGCTCCACCGGCTGGCAATCTTGACGACGATATACCTTTCTAGCCAGTGCGGTTGAGACTCGGTGACGCCCAGATGCGGCGTTGTTCGTACCCACGAAATAGACTAAGATAGGGAGAGACGATTCGGGCTTGTGCCGTCCGTTTTTTTTCCTTTTGTATCAAGCAATTAAGATAGGTCGTTGAGCGCCACTCCGCCATCCACTCCTCCCTCTGACCTGCCGCCTGATTTACCCCCGGGTGAGCCCCCCCAAGGCTCATCTATGGGTAGCGAGCCAGTTTCCATCGAGGAGGAAATGAAGCGCTCCTATCTCGATTACGCCATGAGTGTGATCGTGTCACGGGCGCTACCGGATGTGCGCGATGGGTTGAAGCCAGTACACCGACGCATCCTCCATGCGATGAACGAGGGAGGCTATTTCTACGATCGACCCTACAGAAAATCTGCCCGCGTCGTCGGAGACGTTATGGGTAAATATCACCCGCATGGCGATTCGGCGATCTATGACGCCATGGTGCGAATGGCGCAGGATTTCTCCATGCGCCTTATGCTCCTGGATGGTCAGGGAAATTACGGCTCGATGGACGGTGACCCGCCCGCTGCCATGCGCTATACCGAAGTGCGCATGGCACCCTCTGCTCATTCGCTCCTCGCGGATCTCGACAAGGATACAGTCGATTTCCAAGCCAATTACGACGAATCTGCTTTCGAGCCAACAGTTCTACCAGCCGAGTATCCCAATCTCCTAGTCAATGGCGCAAGCGGCATTGCCGTCGGCATGGCGACCAATATACCGCCGCACAATCTCGGCGAAGTGGTTGATGCCTGCCTCGCCTATGTCGACAATCCAGATATCACCATCGAAGGTCTGATGGAACATGTCCAGGGGCCAGATTTCCCTACTGGCGGCCATATATTGGGCCGTGCGGGAATCCGCCAGGCATATCACACCGGACGCGGCTCGGTAATCGTGCGCGCCCGCGCCGCCATCGAGGAGATTCGCAGGGACTGCGAAGCCATTGTGGTTACGGAAATTCCCTATCAAATTAACAAATCGCGCATGTTGGAGCGCATCGCCGAGTTGGTGCAGGAGAAGAAGATCGAAGGTATCAGGGATCTTCGCGATGAATCCGACCGCGACGGCGTACGCGTGGTTATTGAGCTCAAGCGCGATGCAATCGGTGAAGTGGTTCTTAACCAACTCTACCGCTATTCCTCGCTGCAGACGAGCTTTGGTGTCAATATGCTGGCGCTCCATGGCGGCAAGCCCGGCATCATGAACCTCAAAGAGGTGGTTGCCGCCTTTGTCGCTTTCCGCGAGGAGGTCATAACAAGGCGTACCGTCTACCTCCTCGGCAAGGCGCGTGACCGGGCGCATATCCTTGCCGGACTTGCGATCGCCGTAGCTAATATCGACCCGATTATCGAGATGATTCGGAAGGCCAAAGATCCGGCCAGTGCACGGGAGGCACTGACCTCGCGAGATTGGTCGGTCAAGGATGCCAAGCCACTGATTGAGCTGATTGCTGATCCACGTCAGTCGGTCTCCAAGGACGGCACCTGCCGCCTGTCTGAAGAACAAGGCAAGGCCATTTTGGAGCTGCGTCTGCAACGCCTCACCGCGATGGAGCGCGACAAACTGGTCGATGAGCTGCGCGCTATCGTTGACGACATTAAGCGCTATATCGAAATATTGCGCGATAAGGAGATGCTTCGTGAGGTGTTGCGAGAAGGTCTGCGTGAGGCAGGCGAGAAATTCGCCGACGAGCGCCGCACCTCCCTTGTCGAGCAAGAATTCGAGCATGATGTCGAAAACCTGATCCAGCGCGAGGAGATGGTCGTCACTCTAAGTCATGCCGGCTATATCAAGCGCGTACCACTTTCTACCTACCGCGCTCAGCGCCGCGGGGGCAAGGGGCGAGCTGGCATGCGCGTACGCGACGAGGATTTCGTCAACCGGGTCTTCGTACTTAACACTCATACTCCGGTGCTGTTCTTCTCAAGTGAGGGCAAAGTTTACAAGCTCAAGGTCTACCGTCTCCCGCTGGCCGAACCCCAAGCGCGCGGCAAGGCGCTTATTAATCTTTTGCCACTCGCCGAGGGAGAGACCATTTCTCACCTCCTACCCATGCCCGAGGACGAGGAGAGTTGGGCAGATAGCCAGCTCATGTTCGCGACCACATCCGGTAATGTAAGACGCAACTCGGCGGACGATTTCCGCAGCGTCATGGCAAACGGCAAAATCGCCATGAAGCTCGACGAAGGAGATAGCATCGTCGGCGTGCAGTTTTGCGGTGAAGATGATGATGTGTTGCTGGCCGCCGGCGGTGGCAAATGCATTCGCTTCCAGGTGCCCGAAGTGCGCCTCTTCAAGGGCCGCAGCTCTCAAGGTGTGCGCGGTATGAATTTAGACGAGGGCGACCGCCTCATTTCGATGACGATCCTGCACCATACTGGCCTGACGCCGGAGGAGCGCGATGGCTATTTTGGCCGCAAGCGCGATAACGAAGTTCCGGAGATCACCACCGAACGCCGTGCTGAACTGTTAGCGGACGAGCAGTTTATCCTCTCCATACGCAATGACGGTTATGGCAAGCGTTCCTCGGCGCACGACTATCGTGTGACCAAACGCGGCGGCAAGGGCGTGATCAATATTGATGTTGGCGAGAAGGGCAAGGTCGTCGCCGCCTTTCCCGTCGATGAGGAGGACGAAATCATGCTGGTCACCGATGGCGGCCAGTTGATCCGCTGTGCGGTTCACGATATCAGCAAGGTGGGGCGCACCGCGCGGGGTGTCCGCGTGTTTCGCTTGGCGGAGGATGGGAGAGTGGTCTCGGTCGCTCATCTCGGTGAAAGCGCAAGCGGTGACGACGAGGAATCCGGTGACGAGGACGCGACGGACGAAAGCGAGGAACAAACAGAAGTATGAGCAAACAGCGCATCGGTATTTATCCTGGAACCTTTGATCCCATCACCACAGGACACTGTGACATCGTGCGCCGGGCGCTCAAGATCGTCGACAAATTGGTTCTCGGTGTTGCGGCGAACGCCGGCAAAGGGCCAGCTTTCAGCCTTGATGAGCGGATCGAGATGGCGCGCAACGATCTCGCCCAATTCGATCGCGATGGCAGTAGCATTGAAGTGCGCGCGTTCGACCACTTGCTGATGCATTTCGCTGAGGAGATGAACGCCAACGTTATCGTGCGCGGTTTGCGCGCGGTGTCGGATTTCGATTTCGAGTTCCAGATGACCGGTATGAATGCGCGTCTCAATCCTGATGTAGAAACGGTTTTTTTGATGGCGTCCGAGAGCCACCAATTCATTTCGTCGCGCTTTGTTAAGGAAATAGCCCAACTAGGTGGTGATATCTCCAGCTTCGTCTCTCCAGAGGTAGGCACTCGTTTGGTGGCTCGCTACCTGAACGGAGCTTGAGGCGTGCCGGACCGGGCGAAGTCAACCCCGGGACATCATGCAAGTTAATCTTTTTGATTTTTTTCTGCCGCCGGAGCGCATCGCGGCTAGGCCTTTAAGTCCGCGAGATTCTGCCCGCTTGTTCGAGGTTCGCCCGAAGGTCTTCAGCAATCATTTGGTACGCGATTTGCCAGCGCTGCTCTTGCCCGGAGATGTGCTTGTACTTAATGACACCCGAGTGCTGCCGGCGCGCCTCACGGGTAGGCGCGGCGAGGCGCGAATCGAGGTGAACCTTCATCAAATGCAGGGTGATGGCCAATGGGACGCCTTTGCACGGCCCGCTAAGCGTCTCAAGGTTGGACAAGAAATTTTGTTCGCTGATGAATTCTCCGCACGGGTTGTGGCGCGCGATGGTGGTGAGGTGCGTCTTGAGTTTGATCTCCGAGGCGCTGAGCTGCGTAACGCATTGGAGCGCTATGGCAAACCGCCGTTACCTCCATACATCACACGTGAGAAGGGTGCTGACGAGCGCGACCGATCAGACTATCAGACCGTCTATGCCGCAAGAGATGGCGCCGTGGCCGCACCGACGGCAGGCCTACACATGACGCTGGAGCTGTTTGCCGCGCTGGAGAGACGCGGTGTCGCGCGCGAGTTTATTACGCTTCATGTCGGCGCCGGCACCTTTCTGCCAGTGCGCGCCAACGATACGAAGGATCACGTTATGCATGGTGAGTGGGGCGAACTTGATGCTTCGGTCGCGGCACGAATCAATCAAGCGCGGGCGGCGGGTGGCCGTGTCGTCGCTGTGGGTAGCACAAGCCTCCGTATCCTTGAGTGCGCTGCCGACGATTCTGGGCGTCTTTCGGCCTTTTCAGGCGTGATCGACCTCTTTATCGTGCCGGGCTACCGCTTTAAGACCGTCGATTTGATGATGACCAATTTTCATCTTCCGCGCTCCACGCTCTTCATGCTGGTCTCCGCATTTGCCGGCATGAAACACATGCGAGCGGCTTATGAGCATGCAATAGCTGAGGGTTATCGATTCTATTCCTATGGCGATGCCTGTCTGCTGCATCGTACAGAAGATGCGGTGAATTCATGAGCGGGGTCGCGTTCGATATCTCTGCGCGAGATGGGGCGGCTCGCACCGGGCGACTTATCCTCGCCCATGGAGAGGTACACACCCCCGCGTTCATGCCGGTCGGCACCGCTGCCACTGTGAAGGGCATGCATCCCGAGGCGGTCGCCGCGACGGGATCTGACATTTTGCTCGGAAATGTTTACCACCTGATGCTTCGCCCCGGTGCCGAGCGCATCCATAAACTTGGTGGTCTACATAAATTTATGAACTGGTCCGGACCCATCCTTACCGATTCCGGCGGCTTCCAGATAATGTCGCTTTCCAAGATTCGAGAGATCGACGAGGAGGGCGTAGAGTTCCGCGCCCATACTGATGGTGCGCGCCACCGCTTAACACCAGCGCGTGCGGTCGAGATCCAGCACGCACTTGGCAGCGACATCACCATGGTGCTGGACGAGTGCACACCTTATCCGGTTTCGGAAGCTGAGGCAGCGCATTCCATGCGCCGCTCAATGCGCTGGGCTGCACTCTGCCGCGAGAGGTTTGAGGCGCGCACCGGCCATGCGCTCTTTGGTATCGTCCAGGGTAGCGTGTTTGAGAAGCTCCGCGCTGAATCTGCGGCGACTCTGGGCGAAATCGGTTTTGATGGCTATGCAATAGGCGGTCTTGCCGTGGGCGAGGGGCAGGAGTTGATGCTCCAAGTGCTTGATGGCCTTCAAGGCAAGCTGCCTGAAAATAGGCCGCGCTATCTGATGGGCGTTGGCAAACCGGACGATATTGTGAAGGCTATTCTGCGTGGGGTCGATATGTTTGACTGCGTATTGCCGACTCGCTCAGGGCGCACCGGGCGCGGTTATACTGCCCGCGCGGCGGTCAATATGCGCAATGCACGCCACGCTAACGATCCTCGTCCGTTGGACGTGGATTGCGTCTGTCCGGTCTGCGCCAATTATAGCCGCGCCTATCTCCACCATCTATTCCGTTGCGACGAGATGTTTGGGCCGATTCTGCTGACCCAGCACAACCTCTATTTTTACCAAACACTGATGGCGAATCTCCGCACAGCAATCGGTGAAGGCTGTTTGAGTGATTTCGCAAGCGAGTTTTTTGCTCGCGCTGAACAAGGCGATATCGCGCCAGTCTAGCCTCTAGCCTCTCGCGTCTTGACCTCTGCAGGCCCAATTCATATGTTGGCTCGCTTTTTGGGGGCGCGTAGCTCAGTTGGCAGAGCATCTGACTTTTAATCAGAGGGTCACAGGTTCGATTCCTGTCGCGCCTACCATTATTTCAAAGACTTAGCTGGAAGCAGCTAGGTCTCTATCTCTTCCAGTAGGACAATAGTAGGATCATAGACGGCGATTCGGGCTCATTGGCGGGTGGGTACCACCCTATAATTTGGCCCCACTATTTTCCGCCCCCGTCTTCGCTACCCCCGTCGACATAGCAAATTTAAAAGCGCGGAGAAATAGACGATGAAAGCTCTAATACTCGCCAAATATGCCCCTCACGCTCTCAAAGGTCTTATTTCAGGATCGGACCGTGAGGCGGCCGGCAAGAAATTAATGGATTCTGTTGGGGGAAGCGTTGACCAGATCGCGTTTGTGCGCGGCAAATATGACATAGTGGTGCGCGTTGACGTTAAAGACCAAGAAACAGCCATTGGCCTGGTATTAGCAATCAAAGCTAGTGGTACGTGCGACCAGGTGGATTACCTTGAAGAAGTTAACATCTCACGAATTGTTCAAGTAGCTCAGACTGCTTCCAGCGCGTATGCACCTGCTGGCTAGAATTATCTTTTGTCGATGACGCAATTTGCGTTAAACGTTATGGCGGAAACAGTTTGACTTGATCGCCGTGCTTAATTGCGTCCATTTTTCCCTCCATTTTGGTTTGGAGGAAAGGTCACATAAGGCAAAATAAGGACATTTGAAAACGGACAACTGAGCTAAGTCATTGTTTTAACCCATTTTATGATAGTCCTGTCGCGCCTACCATTATTTCAAGGATGTAGCCGGAAGTAGCTAGGTCTCTATCTCATCCAGTAGGACAATATTAGGATCATAGGCGGCAATTCTGGCTCAGTAGCGGTTGGGTACCACCCTATAATTTGGCCCCATTATCTCCTGCCGCCGTCTCCCTATATCTTATTAAGCTCCGCTTGCCAGGTCGCGGAATATACACCATGTGAACAGGAGCAGAGTGTTGATCACAAAAGAACTCATCCAAGCTTATAAAGAAACCGACTACTGTGTTTCAGGTCTGCTTCCCTTCGTATTGAAAATTGGAAAAGAGAGCAAAGAGCTGCGTGACCTCTATGATAAGTACGGTTATCAGACGGCCGCATTCTTAACTGCCTTCAACCCCTATAGTGAGCCTGTCACAGCCACCCAAAATGAAGATGCGCACAAACACCTCGCGGAAGATTTGTTCAAAAAACCGGTGATGGTTCTTGAAGGGGTCGGTCAGGACTCTAAAAAGGAATGGCCGCCTGAAAAGAGTGTTTTAGTTTTGGGATTAACGATGGGTGACGGGCGCAATATTGGAAATAAATTCAAGCAAAATGCGTTTGTCTGGGCAGAGGCAGATGCGGTTCCCCGACTGATCCTGCTTAGATCATGTGCTTAAGCGGTAGTATCAAGTCCCTCTTAGTTGATGCAGTTACTCACGCGACCCACTTCTCCTAAAATGCCGACGCAAGCCTCCCCTTGCCGCTTTCTGCAAAAGAGGCGAAGCTTCTCTCATTATGGCCCGTCGCAAAAAACTTTATGATCCATCTGACACAGAACCCTTTCCCATAAGTCGGACCAAAATCGACCTCTATGTTCAATGTCCCCGTTGTTTTTACATGGATCGCCGCCTTGGTATAGGACGGCCTAGTGGACCTCCGTTTCTCCTCAATTCCGCGGTGGACCAGTTGTTCAAGAATGAGTTCGATGCCTATCGAGAGAAAGGCGAAGCGCACCCAATAATGGCGGAAACTGGCCGCAATCTGCTACCTGCACAGCATGAAGATCTAAGTCGATGGCGGCACAATTTTACAGGTGTCCGGGTACATCATGACCCAACCAATTTCATATTGTTCGGCGCTATTGACGATCTCTGGCAGGACCAGGATTCGGGCGAGTACCTGATTGTAGATTATAAAAGCACTTCAAAGAAGGACGGGATCACAGCGGAGAATGTCTGGCCCGGTTACTGGCGCCAAATGGAGTTCTACCAATATCTTGTCCGCGGTCTTGGTTATGAGGTCTCCCCGCAAGGATACCTTGTTTATGCCAATGGCGACAAATCCCGTGCTTCTTTTGGCGGAAAGTTACATTTTGATGTCAGTCTTGTAACCAAGCACTGTGACGATGGCTGGGTAGAGCCGGTGGTTAGAAGAGCGCACGCCACACTTCAACAAAGCGAGTTGCCACCAGCGAATGAGAGCTGCGCCTACTGCCAGTACAGAGCGGCGTAAAGCGGCCGCTCCGCTGATTGTTGCGCGACAAGTCTATGTTTAAAAGACGCCATGTCCCTGACTGGTCAATCCAGCTTCGAGAACCAGCGGTGTCAGGTGAGAGCGACCTTCTCGAGGATATATGACGATGAAGACGAATTGCCGTTAGCGTTATAGGTCGTCGCTATTTTGCCCCTGCCGCTTAGCGGCAGCGGGGGCAAATATGGTATATTCGTAGAAAAAATCCTTGGCGGACGACGACAATGAAGCACAGTTAAACTCAGTTAACCCCCTCAGCCGGTGACCAAGAGCGATGACCTTGGTTTAACAGCTCACAATTTGCAGTTAAACTTTTGGCATGAGAAAACTGGCTGACACCTTG
>CAZUXZ010000127.1:0-6102 GCA_964624055.1 uncultured Rhizobiaceae bacterium
CCTTTACTTTGGGCAATGATCCTGGCTACAATTATCATGGGAACTTTAACATGGCTGAAAGAATTTCATCTGCTGAAATTGGAAACTAAGCTGTCGGTGTCTTCATCTGGGAAATTCTTGTGGCATGTTTTAAATCTTCCACACATGTTTTATTCACAGCGGTTCCCTGGTGAAATTGCTTCAAGAGTGGCCTTGAATGATGATGTTTCAAATCTCCTTTCTAACGAACTGGCAATCAATTTATTAAATATCGTACAGGTTTCATTCTTTCTATTTATCATGTTTCAGTATGATGTGGTGTTAAGCATACTTGCCATCGGGATTGCACTGATAAATGTTGTTGTTTTGCGAACGATGGCAAATAAGCGGAAGAATGCCAATGTGAAACTCCTGCAGGATCAGGGCAAATTGATGGGGACCACCATGGGAGGTCTTCAATCGATAGAGACCCTTAAAGCTACCGGGAGAGAAGCTGATTTTTTTGAAACTTGGTCAGGATATCAGGCAAAAACTATTAATACGACTCAACAAATGGGTTTACTCACTAGCTCTATGAGTGTAATTCCAACTTTTTTGTCCACGATGACGACCATTGTTGTTTTATCCGTAGGTAGTCTCAGAATCATGGATGGGTATTTGACAATAGGGATGTTTGTCGCCTTCCAAATGCTCATGAAATTTTTTTTGGAACCGATCACTGCTTTAGTAGATATCGGTGTAAAATTTCAGGATGCTGAGGGACAAATGACTCGTTTGGACGATGTTCTGAAATATCCAACAGACCCAGTAATAAAGAAATTCAAAAAAGATTACGACTTTGAAGAAATGGAAAGCAAACTAACAGGTAACGTCGAATTTAAGGACGTGAGTTTCGGTTATAATCCCCGGGCCAAAGCGCTTATAACAAATTTTAATCTTGTCATGGAACCAGGAAAAAGAGTTGCCGTAATCGGGGGATCGGGCAGTGGAAAGTCAACTATTGCAAAACTTCTATGTGGTGTTTATGAACCTTGGGACGGCGGTATATTTTTTGATGGAAAACCGATTGAAGATATTCGTAGAGTAGTGATGGTCAACTCTCTCTCTCTTGTCGATCAAGATTTATTTTTGTTTGAAGGGAGTATCAAAGAGAACATCAGCCTTTGGGATGATTCCATTGAGCACTATGATATCATCAATGCGTGTAAAGATGCAGCTATCCATGATATCATTACTGCTAGGCAAGGAGGATACGATAACAAACTTGAAGAGGGGGGAGGTAATTTAAGTGGAGGCCAACGGCAAAGATTGGAAATCGCTAGGGCCCTTGCTACAAATCCATCCATTCTGGTCCTGGATGAAGCCACAAGCGCATTAGATCCAGCAACAGAAGAATTGATAGCTAATGCCATTCTCAGCAGGGGGTGTTCTTCTCTTACAATTGCTCATCGTCTTAGTACCATCCGGAATTGCGATGAAATAATAGTCATGGATAAAGGGCAGGTCGTGCAGCGAGGCACCCATGATGAAATGATTGACGTTGATGGGACATACAGGGACTTAATCTATGCTGGATAACGCAGAATATTTTAAAGAAATCATCGCTCCAATTGGCGAAGAGCAGAAAATTCGTCCTGGGAATGATATTTCTCTGACTTCCTCTGATGTTGGATGGTTCGTAAAAGAAGGAAGCTTAAAACTTTTTTTTACGGATTCAAGCGAATTTAAGAAGGGCTCAACTCGTTTTTTCCTGCTTGATATAGAGCAAGGAGAATATTTCTATGGGATTGGGCCATGTTTTGGCCAAGCAGGGTTTTTTGCCACAACATCAGTTCCGACAGTGTTGTTACAGTTTAATAATAAATTGGTTTTTTCTGATCAACAATTCAGAAAACATCTGCCCCATACACTAAAGCTAAACCATGACTGGAATACGAAGATAAATGGTTTATTGTTCAATAAACCACAGCCAAAGAAAAAACATATAGATCTCGAAGATGAGCCGGAGGAAATTTCAAAAGGACTCATTTTAAAGCCGGCATCCGGAGAAATGTTAGGAATTGAATCACTAACCGGGGAATGGAGATATTGCAGTGAAGAAATCTCATGTTCAGAGGTTCCATTCCTTTTGACTCCAGGCACCTGGTTAGAGTCAGCAGAAGAAAATTCGGGCTATAAAAAATTTGACGACATACACAAAATCTCTGGCGAGTTGTGCTTTGAATCTATTGGCAATTGCAGGAATTATTTGCGGAAATATTCTGAAACCGCAATAAGGGATAAAATTGAATCAGAAAAGACCAGACTGAAAAATAGGTCGTCTTCTGCTGAAAACGCTTTTTCAGAATCTATAATAGGCCTTTCAAAGGTAATGGATGATGATGGTGATCCCGGTGGTCCTGATGTGTCTTCCCAACCCCTAATAAAATGTATTTCTCTGATAGCAAGCCAATCAGGATTTGAAATCAATATAAATGACCAGTCGTTGGATTTTAAGCAAGAAAGTTCTGATTTAGTAAAAGATGTTGCTAAATCCTCCAGGTTTCGAGTCCGAAAAGTAATACTTCGTGATAATTGGTGGGAACAGGATAACGGTTTACTTCTAGTTTTCAAAGGAGAAGAGAAAACTCCGGCAACGCTCATACCTCAAAAAGCGGCTACCTACAAGATTTATGACCCGATTTCTGAAGAGATGGAATTTCTTAATCAGGATATCATTAATGATTTAGATCCTGCTGCTTTCTCATTCATTCGGCCATTCAAAGATGTTGTTTTAACTCCATTCGAAATTTTTAAATTTGGAGTGGTGGGTCTTCGCAACGATATCTTTAGAATACTTCTTGCGGCTATTGCATTGCAGATATTGACCTTGAGTATTCCAGTTTTCACTGGGCAATTTATGGACTCTATCATTCCCCATGCTGATAGAATCCAGTGGTTGCATGTAACTGTCGTTTTGGTTGTGGTTGGAATTTGCACTGCGTTATTCAATCTTGTTCAGTGGATAGCAATGCTGCGAATGGAAAGCAAGATGAATATTGCTATTCAGTCTGCGACTACGGATAGGCTTCTGAAATTGCCAATTAGATTTTTCAGAAATTATACTGTGGGTGATTTAGCCGATAGGTTGCTTGGAGTAAACGAAATACGACAGCTCGCTAGCGGTGTAACTTTTAAGGCATGTCTTTCGGGGATAACTGGATTTATCAGCTTTCCCCTGCTTTTTTACTACAGTCCAAAGTTATCTCTTGTCGCGGTTGGATTTGCATTGCTTGCGGGAATAATCAACGTTATTCTTGGGAAAAAGGCACTGGGGTATAATCGCAAAGTATTTTTCATACGAGGAAAGATTAGTGGGCAACTACTTCAGTTTTTGAGTGGGATTACTCGTCTACATGTGTCTGCAATTGAAAGTAAGGCATTTTCTGTTTGGAGCAAATTGTTCATAAAGCAAAAAAAATGGGATTTTAGAGCAAAACAAATAGAAAACTTCATTGCGATGTCTCAGGCTATTTATCCTGTTTTGTCTACACTAATTATTTTTACGTTGTATGTTTTCTGGCTTTTGCCCGGTGGGGATGTTTTGACCATCGGAGCATTTATCGCGTTCACATCAACTTTTTCCACTTTTCTTACTGGAAACCTTACAATGGCAATGGCAGGAGTTGAATCACTCGAAATTGTTCCTCTTTATGAAAGGGTTAAACCTATATTTGAAACAGAAACTGAATCGTCCTTCGGGGCTGTTCACCCCGGAAATTTGAAAGGTGAGATTGAATTAAGTAATGTATCCTTCCGGTATTCTGAAGACAGCCCATACATCATGGATAATATTTCCCTATCGATAAAAATAAGAGAATATATCGCCTTCGTTGGTCCATCAGGATCTGGAAAATCTACAATACTTCGATTACTACTAGGATTTGAAAAACCCGAATCAGGTAGCATTTATTTTGATGGAAAGGACCTTCAAAAATTAGACATTGAAAAAGTTAGAAGCCAAATTGGTGTGGTTTTGCAAACATCTCAGCTTATTTCCGGATCTATATTTGAAAATATTGTTGGCTCAAGTAAGAAATATACGTTAGACGATGCTTGGGATGCAGCTGAATTAGCCGGATTAAAAAGTGATATTAAGGCAATGCCAATGGGGATGCATACGGTGGTGAATGAGGGAGGTACAACCTTTTCCGGTGGTCAAAGGCAAAGACTTATGATTGCAAGAGCTATCGTATCCAAGCCCAGAATTATTTTGTTTGATGAAGCTACCAGTGCATTAGACAATAAGACCCAAGAAATCGTTAAAAGCAGTTTGGATAGCATTAGCGCGACAAAGATCGTAATTGCTCACAGGTTGAGTACAATTATTGATGCAGATAGAATCATGGTCATAGCTGACGGTGGTATTGCCCAGGAGGGAAGTTATGACGAATTGATCAGTCAAGATGGAATCTTTGCTGATTTATCCCAAAGACAGTTAATATGATAATACTGAATATAAGATTCTACTGTCTGTGTTTGATTATGTTTCTATTCATCATGAATAATGATGGGTACGGCCTCGATATGTATGACCTCTACCATTTGTGTAAGAATAATTCTCCAACCTTAAAACTTCAAAATCAAACGCTCAAAAGAAAAGAGGGGGTTCTTCAATCCGTAAAGGGATATTTCGACTGGACATTTACGAATCAATCGAGTGCAGGCAGAAGTTACCGCCAACCTTCAGAACAAGAGAAGATATTATCAGATGGATCAGTAGGTGATGTCCGAAGTGCATTATATTCGACTTCTTTGGGTGTTCTTAAACCATTTAAATCCGGAACAATCGTTAATCCCACAATTGGTTTTAATAAGAGCGATGCCGGATTGCCACATTTGGATCCAATGTACAATTTTGATATAGGGATATCTTTTATTCAGTCACTATCTAGATTAAAAAATTCAAAAAATTATTCTAACCAAAAGGCTGCTGAACTCGATTATAAGTCGGAAAAATTAGTAACAGAGCACCTTTTATCCTATCAGGTATATTCTGTGCTGGTAGCGTATCTGGATTATAATGCTGCCCACAATAAACAACAGATTTATTCGGCATCTCTACAAAAATCTAATCAGTTTTTTTTAGAGATGCTGGAGCTTATTGATGCAGATTTTCGACCTAAATCCGATATAAATCAATTAGAAGCTGATTTAGCAGAAAAAGAAATATCCCTTATTTATTCAGAGCAAATGATCATTGAATACAAAGGGGCCCTATGCCAAATATTAGGTATTGGTTTTGATGAATTTGGACAAAGTGATACAATCAATAACATCTTGCCCAATGACCGACACTATATGGGTGTTATATCTACTTCAAATGAGAAATTGATATCCATCGCAATGAATAAGAGGAAGGATATTCAAGCTGCGTCTTTGGTGATCCAATCCTCAGAAGTATTATTGGAATCCGCAAGAAGAGATCTATTTCCTGAGTTTTCACTTGAAGGACAATATAGAATTAAAGGATCCGAGTTTGGTAGTTCCTTTGCAAAAACGATAAGAAATGACGACTCGCATGTGAAAGATATGGGGATAATTTTGAATTTAAGCCTGCCTTTTTCAGATGATGTTGATCGTGGAAAATATAGGCAATCGTTGTCCATGAAAGACCAAGCCCGAATTAATTACGAAAATCAGTCCAACAGTGTTAAACTAGATGTTATAACAGCTATGAAAAATTTAATCGCTGCAAATAAATCATTGGAACAGATTGAAAAGGCTACAGACAGATACATTACTGTTTTGGAAAACGAGAAGGCTAGGTTTACGGAAGGCCTTATTACTCTAACAGAACTTTTATTATTGCAAGATCGATTGATTTTGGCCGAATTAAAATTAGTAGAATTGAATAGTGAATATATCAAGTCTATAATTAGGTTTAGGTATCAACTAGGAATTCTAATACCCGAAAGAAAGTTCTCCAGAGAATCTTTGAATGAGTATTTCGTTTCTCTTCCTAGCTTTAATTAAATTGGACTGATGGAGCGGCTTATAAGCAACTGAGCGGAACTGTAGGCACCACCTATTAGGGGCTTTCGTAATTAGAGTTTTCTCCGTTGCTGGTAGCCCTTTGGTATT
>CAZUXZ010000128.1:0-5121 GCA_964624055.1 uncultured Rhizobiaceae bacterium
TTGAGAAGGATTCTGCGGTTGGTCATGGAAGATGTGCCTTTCTGGATTCGAAGTGGTGACGTGATAGAGCCTGTGCCACAAGACCGTTCAATGGTCCGAATAGCAGCGATATAACGTATGCGAGCACGGATACGATGATTATCGCCCGCCCAGATGGCAGGCTGTAATGGTAGGAAAGCAAGAGTCCGATCAGGCCGGACAACATTCCGAGTGATATGGCGGTGGCAATCAGGCCGCCGATGCTGAAAAACCAAAAGCGGGCGGCTGCGGCGGGTAAGATCATGATGCCGACCACCATGAGCGTGCCAAGAGCATGGAACCCACCGACCAGGTTCAGTACTACGAGCACGAGGAAGATGAAATGCGCTACCGCGCTCAATCCGCTGACTGAGCGCAGGAATTGAGGGTCAGCACATTCAAGAACCAAGGGTCGGAAAAGTGTCGCAAGGGTCAGCACCGACAGGCTGGCGATTGAGCAGAGCAGGATCAACGCTGTATTGTCGAGCGCTAGTACCGTGCCAAATAGCACATGCATCAGGTCTACGTTGCTGCCGCGAGTCGAGACGATCAGTACTCCGAGCGCAAGCGAAATCAGGTAGAAGGACGCGAGGGAGGCATCTTCGCGCAGGGCCGTGACGCGGGTGATGAAGCCCGAGAGTAGCGCAACAGCTAAGCCGGCTATGAGGCCTCCGATGGTCATGGCGCCGACCGAAAGGCCTGCCACAAGATAGCCGACAGCAGCTCCGGGCAGAATTGCATGCGCCATCGCGTCTCCAGTCAGACTCATCCGGCGGAGCATCAGGAAGACTCCGAGGGGCGTTGCCCCCACTGAGATCGCAATGCAGCCGAGCAATGCCCTGCGCATGAAGCCGTAATCGGTAAATGGTTGAAAAACCGCTTCCCAGATCATGTGACGCTACGTCCGCAGACATGGGGCGGGCCTGCACAGGCTTCGCACATCTGGCGCGCGCGAAACTGGTTCTCGGCCGTCAGGACCTGCTCCGTCGGCCCATGAGCCACGAGTTCGCGCGCTAGCATCAGCGTCTGGGGAAAATACGCGCGGACTAGCTCGTTGTCATGTAGCACAGCCAGCACGGTGCGGCCTTCAACATGCCAGCGCTGAATCACGCTGATTAGATCGGTCATGGTGCGGGCGTCGATTGCAGCGAAGGGCTCGTCTAGCAGGACCAGTTGCGCATTCTGCAAGAGAAGTCGGGCAAAGAGAGCCCGCTGCATCTGACCAATCGACAGCGAACCGATGGGGCGGAGTTCAAACCCGGTCAGACCCACGGCAGCAAGCGCAGCATCGACACGAGCCCTGCGCGCCCGACCAAGCCATCCGAAAGCACCAATCTCTTGCCAGAGACCCATGGCGACCAAATCGAACACGGAGAGCGGGAACGTTCGGTCGATATCCGATTGTTGGGGCAGATACGCAATATTATCTCGGCTTAAACCGTCGAACGCCACCCGACCTTCCAGCGGTGAGAGCGCCCCGATCACTCCTTTCAGAAGGGTCGACTTGCCGGCACCATTGGGACCAACAACTGCGGTCAGGCTTCCTTCGTCAATCTCGACCTGAAGGTGATTTACCGCTGGGGTACGGTCATAGCCCAGCGTGAGGTTTTTGAAGGCGACAGCGGTGCTCATTGCAGCCCTATGTTCGAGGTCGCCCAAAAGAACAGGGCCCAGAGCAGAGCTATGACCAGCGTTGCACCAACTAAACGCGGTCCTGCACTGAGGAGCAGGAGATGAAGCATCGGCCAGCGTTTCATCATGTGGGCGTGTTCCGGCTGATTAGGAATCGGTTCAGTATTGAGTTCACCAGACAGACGCTCAGGTGGTCCATCGAGCCTCCTGCTTTCCATCAGGTTTCTGTTAGTCCGTTCAGGCTGTGTCGGTCGCGATGCAACGTGCGCAGGTGCCCTCGACCTCGACTACGCGCCGTGTTGGGCTGAACCCAAGAAGGACGGTGTTTTCAGCGATCAGGTGCTCAAGCCGTTGGTCTTCTAACTCGATCGATGCACCGCAGTTGACGCAGATATAGAACAGGCATTCATGTGGGCGCTCGGGGTGCAAGCAGGGGACATAGGTATTTCGGCTCTCAATCTTCGTGGCTTGCCCCTGGGACATAAGAAACTCAAGCGTCCGGTAGACGGTGGATGGTTTAACCGGGCGTGAGTTTCGAAGTGTGGCGGCTTTGATCAATTCTTATGCTCCTGTCGGGCGACCAAACTTCCACAGCAGTTCCAGTATCTTGCGTCGAATCTCTGTGAGTCTCACTCCGCGGGTTCTGCAGAGGGAAATTGCCATTGCAACCCGTTCAGCCGGCGCATGTTGCCCATAGCAATTGTAATCATTGAAGGGTTGCGGCGCGATTGGCACGAGTGTCACGGCCATCTCTTTTCTTGCCGTTAGATTATGAAACGTTATAATATCACAAAATAAATTACAACAGAAAATTTTGTATGGTCGCCTTGGCGTGGTCGTCGGAAAGGGTTTGACATGGAAGCAGCTGTAGTCGGTGGCAGCCTCACAGAATCAGCACAGACCAACTCGAATGATCGACGCCGGCCTAGTCAAAAAGGGACCGAATTGGCAGTGCAGACGCTTATCGAATGGGCGGGTGATAGCCCGAAACGCGATGGGCTTGCTGGGACACCTGAGAGAGTGGTGCGAGCCTATGAGGATTTCTTCGCGACAATTGGAAGGCTCGGGAGTGTCTCGAATGGCTCCTGACACATCCATCCCAGTCGCATTCGGTGCCCTGACGACAGTTGAGCAGGTAAGGGAAGGTCTTGCCTTAGCGTCTAAATTGGGCACTGGCGGACTAATCCCCTGCATCACTGCTGAAGTCAATGCCAAGACCATGCCGCCCACACTCCGGGGAAAGCTAAAAGGTCTTTTTCTGGTCTGGAAGCGGGCTAAGCCGTCGTGACCGGTCGGTTGGTATCCCTGGAAGGTGGGTTGGTTGGAACGTCGACTAATTTCAGCGCCGGCATCAAGAACTGCGAGGGCACGGCAGGACTTGCCGCCATCAGGAATCTTGGCACAGAACTCGTGATTTGGCGCCGCGCGCTACCCTCATGCTTACGGGTCTGGTTTGAACGAATGGACCCGTCGGATTTCCCCAGCATACGGGTTCTTATCCAACCGAGTGACCTGAGATCGGCGGTGGGATCGTGTTTGGATGACTTTGGTATGCCTCTGGGAGACATGCGGAATTTTCTACTCAGAGATATCGATAATCTCGTCTCGTCATTTGCTAGGATTATCCGGAGCGATATGGTTGACGTACGGCTGGAGCGCATCAGCCACGATTCATGCTGGAAATTCCACCGAGACTGCGTGGAGGCACGCCTGCTGACGACATACTGTGGTTCTGCGACCGAGTGGGTCCAGCCGATCCACGCTGAGCAGGCATTGCGTGAGCAGAAATCATATAACGGACCTTTGGAGAGGCTCCGGGTCCACGATGTGGCGATATTCAAGGGCAACCGCGCTGGACCAAACAGCGGTATTGTGCACCGCTCACCACCCATTGTCGGCACTGGCCAAACGCGCTTGCTGCTATGTCTCAACAAGCGATCAGTCGCCTCGCCGGAGCCGTGGTCAACAATTCAAGGACATGAGACACTGCCGCCGTGAACCTGGAGCGTCGGACTATTTAGGCATTTATCAGTCGGCTGTTCACGCCAGAACATCTAGCGCATAGAGCACGAAGGCAAATCTCCAAGCGCATCAAGCAAAGATACCGACAGTGTGGTTTGGCGAGAGCAGGCTCTAGGTCAAAAGACCCATCTGAGAGAGCAATGCCTTAGTCAAATGATCTCGAGCGTTGCCGAGGCGGTCCGTAATCGCGAAATGATTATCACCAGACGTCGACATGTACTCAACTTTAATTCGATGAAACCTGAGGCGGGCTGCATATTCAAGTGACTGCCAATGGAATAGATCTGGCTCGGCGCCCCCCACGGCAATAATTGCAGGCCCTTTTGCCAAGGGAGATAGGTACATCGGGCTCATGGCTTTTGCCTCTTGGGCCGTCAATCGTATGTCCTGCTGTAGTTGAGAGTGCCGATGCGGTTCAATGTCAAATAGCCCGCTCAAAGAAGCAGATCCCTTGATTAGGTTTTTCGGGAGACGACCGACCTTTGACCAGTCAGTCGCGAGCATCATTCCGGTGAGATGACCGCCTGCGGAATGGCCAGATACGTAGATTCTTCTGGGATCACCGTTGTGCTTAGCGATATTTTTGTAGACCCAGGCAATCGCACTCCTCATCTGGGAAACGATGTCTGTGATGCGCACATTCGGGCAGAGGTCGTAATTGGGCAACACCACAGTAGCTCCAGCCGAAACCATCGGTCCGGCAAGGTGAGAATAGATATCCTTGTCGAGAGAGCGCCAGTAACCACCGTGAATGAACACGTGTACAGGCGAACCCTTACGTGAAGCGGGGAAAATATCAAGCATCTGGCCTGTCGTTTCGCCGTATGGTACGTCGATCAAACACGCGAGTTTCTTACGTACCCGGGCGCTGCGCTTAGCCGATTTGTCCAGGTATTCATTGGCGTTATTTACAGTGAGACGCGGCAGATATTGGAAATTAATGTCCTTGATCTGTGCTTTTGTTAATTTCTTAGCCACACTCCCTCCTTCTCGTTTTGCGCGCACGATAGTTTAAACGCCTATTTTTTTAGGTTCAGACGTTGGGCCGGTCTCCGCGCCAAGGCCTAGCAGATTCGAAGGCGTTTGCTGCGCGGAAAACACTCATATCGTCGTAGGTCTTTGCAATGATTTGAAGTCCGGTAGGTACGCTAGATTTTGATGTCCCGCTTGGCACGCTTGCTACTGGGCACTGGCTCATCAGATTAAACGGATACGTTTGCAGCCATCCTAGATACGCTGGCACCTTCTTACCGTTGATAGAGAAATCTGGATTAGCCTCGCTGTGGTCCGCTTTAACTGCAGGCACACAAAGCGTCGGTGTGATCAAAATATCAAACTTATTCAGCACGGGTGCCAGAGTTTTATACATCTCACCACGCACAGTATTTACATTGTACATTCGTGTTGCATCATGTCTGCTGCCTGCCTCCAGGATGCTGGCGACCATCG
>CAZUXZ010000129.1:0-3870 GCA_964624055.1 uncultured Rhizobiaceae bacterium
TCAGAGCAGCCAATGCCTCCTCAAGGTTCTGGGCAACAATTACCTGTTTACCTGTAGTGTCTTCCATCTATGTTGAACCTCACTTTCGGGGTTTGGTATTGACTATGTCAATCTGGTTCCAGAATGCGAAATACACAAGGCTCCTAAACTTTATTTTGAGGTCTGGACTTCGTTGGTTTTAATTAAGCCCCACCAGAGGCATCAGCCTGCCCCCATGGTCCGCGCGCCGTGATAGCCGAACTAGGCCTTCGGCAGGAGCGAGGATGAGCAACCCCGTCTGAATCTGGTGCTGTTAAGTCTCGACCATTGCGACACAGTCGGCTACGGGATAGGTAGACTCTCCACCATGTGAGGGTAGTCCCCGAATTCGCCCAACACTTGCCAACGGTCAACTAGACCGGCGTGAAACAACTGATAATCGCCATTTTTCCTGAATTGGCCGCGATCGATGTTCGCGCGGTCAGCCATCACCCTCTCAAAGTCCAACAACTCATCCAGCAGGGGACGAATTTCCTTCAGGTCCTTTTCAAAAGCAGCCGGGTCAGGTTCTCTGTATCCGAAGCGAACACTGAACGGATAGAAAAGTGTCCCCAATACAAATTGATCCCGTTCGCTGAATATGCTGCCAACGGATCGTTGAATGGACTTTGTATCGAAAGGATCCATGGCTTTGTCTGTGTCATAATCTGGGCTCGAAGGATCCCCCCACCACTTCTTCCCTTGAGCGGTCATCTGATACAGGGTTGGGGAGTCTTCAATCCCCATCCATTTGCACAGGCTGTGCAAGGTTGCTTCGGGCTTCGTCTTTAAATCCTCCAGCCGCACACCCACCGAATCCTGCATCCGGAATGCAACTTGATCGATAGCGAAAAGCATCGAGAGGATGGCTTGGTTGAATTCGTCATAATTATTTTTAAGAAATGATTTGTGGACAAATGCTTCACAAGACTGAACCGGCTCGCGCACCATCATGAGCAACCGTGCATCAGGGGCATACCGGAGAAAATTCAATTTGCTGAAATCATCGGGGTTATGAATGTGGTAAAGCGCCGTGTGTTTTTTCGTCTTCGTCCCGAGAACCTTTTCAAACGCTGCGTGGACGACGAGAAGAAATAACGCCGGATCCACGTTTGTTAAGTTCTCCATCAAACGAAGGGCCTCGGCGCAGAACTGATCCCGGTCTAAGGACAGTGACTCGTTGCGGTTCTCCCCAACAGTGGTCATCCCTTCCTTTCTTCCCAAGAGGGAAGAATTCTCTCCGACCATACCGGGGGTGGACCTGGGGGAATTGGCGTCAAATAGGACCGCGAATTCATCGGCAAATCGTTCCGGTAGTCTGCGCCATCCGTCTGCAGAAATTTTATTCCATACCCCGGCATTAAAGAAGCCCCGGAGGTAGATACTGGGCAGGGTAGAAACTTCAGGATGGCTGTCGACCAGACTGTGGAGCAACCCGGTTCCACTTCTTCCAAAATGCAACATGCCAATCAGTTTGTCTGCGAGGGCAGGCGGGGTTGTAGGTTTGTGATCTCTGCCGTCTATGAGCACCTCCTCGTCGACTTTACGAGGCAATGCTGCCAGGGCTTTTTGGGCGGCTTTATCGGCCTCGTGTGGCCGAAACTTGGCCAGGTAGTATTCGAGCACTGCAAAGTCGGCGGTTGTACGAACTGCATCGCTGAGCCCTTTTTTGTACCCGTTTTCTTTTTGACCTTTCTGAGCTTCGGAGAATGAGAGGGCTTTGGCAGCAAGCCGAAAATTGTTCCAGGCCTCGGCGTAATCGGGCCTGATGGCGAGTGCCTTGTGATAGCTTGCTACTGCCTCGTCCAGCTCCCCCAGTTCAAGGAACGCGTTGCCGAGGTTGAAGTGCGGCTCAGGTAAATCGGGCTTGAAAGTGAGGGCCTTGTGATAGCTGGCCACGGCTTCACTTAGCTTCCCCAGGTCCTTCATCGCATTGCCAAGATTATTGTGCGCCTCAGCGTAATCAGGCTTGAGGGCGAGCACCTTGCCGTAGCTGGCAACGGCCTCCTCCCGCTTGCCTTGGCCCCTCAGCGCATTTCCAAGGTTGTAGTGCGCGTCCGCGTCACCCGGGTTAAGGTTCAGGGCGCGCTGTAAAAGATCGATGGCCTCGTCCTGGCGCCCTTGCTTGCTGCGAATCATAGCCAGGTTACTCAGGCTTTCGCTATTATCTAGGTCAAGTTCCAGCGCGCGTTTAAATTCCGCCTCGGCCTCTTCCTGTGCGCCCCTATTAATGAGCGCAGCGCCCAAATTGATATGCACGCTGGCCTCCTCGGGAGCGAGCGCCATGGCATTGCGAAGAATTTGTTCGGCTTCCTCTGTTTCGCCCATCTCCAGCAACAACGCTCCCAGCGTAATCAGTGCCGGGGTGTGCGCAGGGGCTTGCGCCACTGCCACGCGCGCCTCGCTTGCAGCTTCTTCTAGGCGGCCGCGCGCCTTCAGGAGAAGTGCCAAATTATTGCGCGCCGGGACGTGTTTTGGATTGTTCTCCAAGGCGCAATTTATATGCACCTCTACCGTTTCAAGTTGATCGGAGACGGTTAACAGAATGCCTGCAATCGCGTTGTGCGCCTCGAAATTGCGCGGCTCCACCGCGATAGCGCGGCGAAAAGAGGCGAGCGCTTTCGGCTCCTTGCCCTCGGCGCGGAGCGCCAAACCAAGATTGTAATGCGCTTGGCTATTTTTGGGATCGATGCCGACCGCCTGCTTCAACAACCCAATTGCCTCATCGTCATGGCCATTTTGCATTTTGGCAACGCCCATGAACTGGAGCGCATCCGCATGGCGCGGCTCGCGTGCGAGAATCGCCTCATAGGCCGCCACCGCCTGATCGATGCGGCCGTCGCGATGCAATCCTGTCGCGCGTTGCATCATTTCCCGCAGTTCAGGATCTTTGCTGCCCGGCGACGCGGCGCGAGTCTCTGCTTCGCGGCGACGGCGCTCTTTTCTATTCATCAGGTCCCCAATTTTATTCTTGGGAAGCTTAGTTATGCACCAGACTGTAACTTCACATTAGTTGGGAGGGAAGCATTTCTCCCCGGCTCAATTATCCTCGGGAAGATAGCCAGAGCGCTCCATTTGGGCAGCATGTTGTTCGACGATTCGCCGTACCTGATCAGCACTCAAAGCGTCTCGCCATTGACCCGATTTGCCAATCCGGAACAGGCTTTTTGGGTGCCCGGAATAAGTCCCATGGTCCGATTTCAATTCCTGCTCAGCAAGCTCGGCGAAGGACGCGAATCTAATCGCGCGGGCGAGACGCTCTGGCGGCGGATCCAAGCCCAAGAATGTGGCCAAGGGCGCAAAGGCTTTTTCTGGCACCGAGAGCAAATCTTCATAGCGCAACAGATGAAGACCTGCATGGCGCTGCTGGGTCCAACTCATCACATGGGTAGACCAGCTGCCGTGGTATTCGTAAGCGAATTGATCGCTACTCTCGGTTTCATATTCGGTGCCAAGCCGCAGGATAGCCTCATCAATGGATAAATCTTCGGCAGCGGCCAAGGATACGACCACATCGAGAGGGTTGCGCATTAGATAAATCGCCGCAGCGGTGTGTTCCATGGTGATAGTGGGGGCGCCACCACTTTCCACCAGCGCCGCTCGGGTGCTAGCAAACACGTTGTCGGATCGCAATTCGGTAATCGATTTGTGCGCCTCAGCACGGCGCGCCGCGATTTCTTCTCGTGACCAAGCGCTGAGCGGGCGAGAATCCAGGGTCATGAAATGAACGGCTGCAGATTCCGGCGTGCAAAATTCACTCACCGTTTCTAGGTTTGGCGCTTGGCGTGAATTGCAAAATAAATTGTACATAAAGGCTTGCAGCCAGACATTGCCTGACTTGGGGTAGGAGGC
>CAZUXZ010000130.1:0-28782 GCA_964624055.1 uncultured Rhizobiaceae bacterium
CAGGGGCGCGCACCGGAAGGCGACCAATCTTCGTAGAGGCTGCCGGCGAACTAGTCGAATCCGATATCTACGATTTTGAATTGCTCCAGTCGGGCAACGAGATCGTTGGTCCCGCGGTAATTCACACGCCGATAACCACGATCGTGCTGCAGGACAAGCAGACTGGCCACCTTGACGAATACCGGAATATGGTAATTGAGTTCGATTGAGAGAGGATAGGGATGTGAGCGCCATGGATCCGATTACCTTCTCGATCATTCGCCATCGGCTTTATCGAGTTATCGACGAGGCGGTGATTACCCTGAAGCATGTTTCGGGTAGCGCGATCACAAATGAGGGCCACGACCTAATGGTCTCGCTCTATCGTGCCGATGGCTCACTTCTCATGGGTGGTGTCGGGTTCCTGCATCATCTGACTAGCGCGGCGGAAGCCTGCAAGGCGATCATCCGGCGTTTCGAGGGGCGCATCAACGAGGGCGACGTGTTTCTCACCAATTGCCCCTACACTGCAGCGCTGCACACTTCCGACGTTTATCTCGTTGCGCCCATACATTATGGTGGGGAACTGGTGGCTTGGAGCGCGTGCTTTGTGCATGTCTACGATATCGGCGCTATGGTCCCCGGCGGATTCAGCCCAGATTCGCGAGACATCTTCACCGAGGGCTTCTCCTCACCGGGTCTCAAGCTCGTCGACCGTGGCGAAATGAACACCGATATCATGGACACACTTCTTAACATGGTACGAGCACCGGAAATGGTGGCGCTCGATCTTTCGTCGATGATTGCCGCCAACAACGTAGCGCGGGAGCGCATGGTGGCGCTGGTTAAAAAATACGGCCCCCGAACAGTAGATGAGGCTTGCCAGTTGCTGGTCGATCAATCGGAGGAGAGTTTCCGCGACCGTCTGAGCGAGTTGCCCGACGGGCGCTGGGAATCGCGGCAATATTTCGATATCGAGGATGAGACCTACCGCGTCCTCCTCGCAATGACGAAGAAGGACGATACGCTAACCTTTGATTTTACTGGCTCAAGCGAACAGTCGAAATACGGTATCAATTGCGCCTATTGGGCGTCGTGGGGTGGTTTCTTCGCTCCGCTCTTCCCGCTACTGTGTTACGACATCACATGGAACGATGGGGTTCTGCGCCCGATCTCGATGATCGCGCCGGAAGGCACCATCGTAAACTGCACACGCCCCGCGCCCATTTCGCTTGCAACTGTTGGGGCGATCCAGTCGGTCAACAATGCCGCCTGCATCTGTATATCGAAAATGCTGTCGGCCTCGGAGAAATACGCTAAGGAGGCGACAGCAATATGGCATGGCAGCCATTTTGCTATCTTCATGTTCGGCCAGAACCAGAAGAACCAGGAAGCCATTGGCATTATGACCGAAACCTTCGGCGGCGCTGGCGGTGGAAGGAGCTTCGCTGATGGCGTCGACGTTGGCGGCGAGATTCCCAACCCGATCGGCCGCATGGCCAATGTTGAGACCACGGAGAGCCATTTTCCGGTGCGTTATCTGTTTCGTCGGGCGACAAGCGATTCTGGCGGACCCGGAAAGTATCGTGGCGGCACTTCCCTTGAATATGCCATCCAGCAGCATGACTCGCCGGACGGCGGAATTCATTATGTGGTTTCCGGCAAAGGCACGAAATTCTCCATGAGCGACGGGCTTGGTGGCGGGCACCCCGGTGCGCCATGCAATTTCCGCTGGGTCCATAACAACGAGGCGGCGGCGGAGGGCAAATACGTCAATCCCTTCGCCAACTCGGCCGAGGAAATGACTGGTGAGCAGGAATCAATCTCCTGGGGTGTCTTCCCGCTAATGGACCGGGACGTGCTATATGTGCGCTCCGACGGCGGCGGCGGTTACGGCGACCCAATCGAACGCGATCCGGCAAAGATAGTGTGCGACGTGCGCGAGGGTGCAGTCAGCGAAACGGTAGCGCGGCATGTCTATGGCGTCGTCCTTGACGATGCGGGCGCGGTCGATAAGTCGGCTAGCGAAGAGGCGCGGGCGGTGATCCGCGCTGAGCGTCTCGGCCGCGCGGAGGTGGCAGAATGAGCACGCGTATTTCAGCTTCTCTCGTAGTCAACGACACGGGGCAAATTGCCTGTATGGGTTGCGACCATGAACTCGGACCAAAGGGTGAGCCGTGGAAAGAAGCCGCCCAAATCGATGAGGCGCCGCTCAAGGGTTCCGGAGGTTCGCCATATTCTAACGCTTCCAATATATTGCTCAGGCGTTTTTACTGCCCAGGTTGTGCCAAACTGCTTGATACTGAAACGGCGCTCGACGGTGATCCCTTTCTTAACGATGTCGTAAATGTCTAGAGCGCGACATGCATGATGTTGACATTCGCCCAGAGATTGTCGACCGCGTCTTGGCGCGGCGCGGGCGGTTTCATCTTTTTGACAAACTGCCGCTAGAGACGACGGCGCTGGTCATTATCGATATGCAGAACACTTTCCTTCGGCCCGGTGCTCCGGTCGAAGTGCCGAAGGGCCGTGATATCGTCGCGGGCATTAACCGACTAACGTCTCGTCTGCGCGCGCTCGGTGTGCCAGTGATCTGGGTTACCCATGCCAACAGTCGCGACGCCGACGGGAGCGACTGGTCGAGCTTCTTCGACGTTTTCGTTGCCGCCGATATCCGCGAAAAAACCATCGATGGGCTTGAGCCAGGCGCTGACGGCCAACGGATCTGGGCCGATCTCCATGTCGCGGACACGGATCTGCAGATATTCAAGAACCGCTATAGCGCGCTGATCCAGGGTTCATCTTCGCTTGAAAGCCTCCTGCATGAGAGAAGCATCGATACCATTCTCATCGCTGGCACGAAGACCAATGTGTGCTGTGAATCGACGGCGCGTGACGCCATGATGCTTGACTTTAACACGGTCATGCTAAGCGACTGCACTGCCGCTCTTTCTGACGAGGAGCACCTTGCGACGTTGGAGACTATGATCCAACAATTCGCTGATGTGATGACTGCTGACGATGCCCTCGCTGCGCTCGGCGACGGATAATGCCGGATTGGTCCAGTGTTGGTAGGAGACTTGTTGAGCAAGCCGCTAGTAGACGCCTGATCCGCGCTCGTCGTCTTCTAACTCACTGAAGATACGTTCCGCCATTGGCGTTGAGTGTCGCGCCAACACAGAAGGACGCGTCTTCGGAGGCGAGAAATAGGGCGGCGGCGGCGATTTCTTCTGGCGTCCCCAGTCGGCCGATGGGCATTAGATTTTTAATCAATTTTTCGATCACCTCTTCGTCGATGCCGGCAAGCATTGCGGTGTCAGTCGGGCCCGGCGAAAGGGTGTTGACTGCTATGCCGTCGCCTACAGTTTCTAGGGCGAGGCATTTTGAGAAGGCAATCACTGCCGCTTTTGACGCTGCGTAATGGCTCAGACCCGGATTGCCGCGATGCGCCACCTCGGAAGCGAAATTGACGATGCGGCCCCATTTATTGCGTCTCATGCCAGGTAACACGGCGCGGCAACAGAGAAAAGTACCGCGCAAATTGATGCGGAACATTTCGTCCCACGCGCTGAGTGGTATTTCCTCGACTGTCCCCACGCCGGCGATGGCGGCGGTATTAATTAGGATGTCGATATCGCCGAGTTCCTCGGTTGCCGCATGGAAAGCTTCATTGACCGAAGCATCATCACCGACATCGAGTGGATGGCTAAAATGCTCGTCGCCGAGGCTGTTGGCGATCTCCGCCGCAACACCATCGTTAACGTCCAAGATTGCCAGCCGTGCGCCTTCCGCAGCGAAGCGCATTGCGATAGTGCTGCCAATGCCACCTGCGCCACCGGTGATCGCCGCAATCTTGCCTGAAAGTTTGACCATATCGAGCCTCAAATTTTTGTTCATTCTGATGTTCAGGCTATTTCGCGCGAGGCGCCATGGAAAGTATCAACTGTCCGCGCACGGGACATGTGTGCCAAAACGCTGATCAATAGATATATTGGCGAAACAATAATGCTGACTCGCCCCGACAGTGATGCCAACGAGTAGCCCGGCGATAGTTTGACGTTCTTGATTGATATAAACTTCACCGTGGTGGTTGTTCCGGACTGAGAAATAGTGATCTCCTAGCGCTTTCTTGTTACCTTGTTGCCATGAACGCACTCGCCGATCTTGGCAAACTGTTGAACCCTTGTTCCATCGCAATCCTCGGCGCTACGCCCGATCTCGGGCGCGTCGGTGGGCGTCCAATCGCATATCTCCGGCATTATGGCTATCGGGGCGAAATCTACCCGGTCAACCCCAAGCATCACACAGTCGCCGACCTCACCTGTTATCCGTCTATCGATGCGTTGCCCGAGGTACCGGATATGGCCGTCGTCGCGGTCCCAGCAAAGTCTGTCTGTTCCGTTGTCGAAGCAGCGCAGACTTTCGGCGTGGGAGCCTTTACCGTCTATAGCAGCGGTTTTGCTGAGAGCGGGGCGGAGGGCGCTGCGATGGAACGCCAACTGCGCGAACTTGTCTCCGCTGGTGGCGGCGTGCTCTGCGGCCCCAATTCGCAAGGGGTGGCTAATTTTCTCGACCGCAGTGTCGCCTATTTCTCCTCCGAGCTCGGCCAGGACGACATCGCGCCTGGCGCCATCGGCTTCGCCGGTCATAGCGGCATCTTCGGCGGCATCATGGCAAATGAATGTATTCGCCGCGGAATCGGTCTTGGCTATCTCGTCAGCACCGGCAACGAAGCAGGCATCGATTTCGCAGATGCCGCCGCGTATATGGCGCAAGACGAACGTATCAGCGTCGTCGTTGGCTACATTGAGTGCGTTCGCGATGCCACGAAGCTCCGCGTTGCAGCAGAGATCGCGCACAACAACGGCACACCCATAGTTATCCTTAAGGGCGGACGCAACAAGGAGAGCGCCGCCGCTGCTGCGTCTCATACCGGTGCACTTGCTGGTGCTTACGATTGTCACCGCGCGGCATTCCGCCAATGGGGCATTGTCGAGGCCGAGGACAGCGATGAGTTATTCGATCTTGCCGAGGGATTTGCACTGACGAAAAAGCGCCCCCTGGGGCGAGGTATTGGCGTGTTAACTAATTCCGGCGGCATAGGCGTTTTATGCGCTGATCAATTGAGCGCTTACGGCCTCGACGTGCCGGCCCTCGACTGCGCCACAGAAGCGGAGCTCGCCGCGGACATGCTGCCCTTTGTCGGGCCTCGCAATCCTGTCGATGTTGCGCTCCAGGCGCTGAGTGATCCCGACTGCATCCGCCGTCATACTAAACGACTTGTTGCAGATCCGAATATTGACGCGGTGCTGTGCTTTCTTGGCGCCATTCGCCGTGACATTGATGAAGTTGCTGACGCCATCATTGCCGTGGCGCACGAGACCAGCAAGCCGGTTCTTGCCGGCTGGCTCGGCGGCGAAGGTAAGGGGCCCTGCGCCCTGCGCACCGCGGGCGTGCCGGTCTATTCTGCGCCGATGCGTGCCGCTCGCGTGCTGGCCGCGATGTATGCGGACGGCACCTATACCGCACCCGGCACGGTGCAGGACCTAAATGTTGAGCCGTTGCGGGCGCTTGCTTCCGGCGCTCTCGGGGAAAGCGAAAGCCGCGTGGTTCTTAAAGCCGCCGGCATTCCGCTCGCCAAGGGCGGCCTAGCCAAGTCGGCGGCAGAGGCAGTGTTCCTGGCCAGCGAGATCGGCTATCCAGTTGTGCTCAAGATCGACAGCGCGAATATTATCCATAAGAGCGAGGTCGGTGGCGTTGCCCTGGGCGTTACCTCGGAAGAAGAATTGCGCCAGGAGTACGACAGCATACTCGCCAGCGTGATGACCCATACACCGGATGCCAGGATCGCCGGTGTTGGCGTCTATGAGATGGCTGGTGGCGAGGTGGTGGAAATGATCGCTGGCATGCGCCGCGACGTGGTATTTGGTCCAGTCGTCCTGCTCGGCATGGGCGGTATCTTCGCCGAAACATTGGGAGACAAAGTGCTAAGAATCGCACCGCTCGCGGTAGGCGAGGGGGTGGCGATGGTGCGCGAGCTCAAAGGCTTCCCGATCCTGGACGGTGCACGCGGCCGCCCACTCGCCGATCTCGAAGCTCTTGCAGATGTATTGGAGCGTTTGAGCGCCTTGGCCCTCACCCATCCCGACATCTCGGAGGTCGATATCAACCCGCTAATGGTGCGGCCCAAGGGTGAGGGTGTTTGCGCCGCTGACGCGCTTATCATCAGCGGTGGTAGTTCCAGTTGACCGACGTGCCCAATTAGTACTTCTTGGCGAAGAATTTCGCGGCTACGCGTTGCGGTTCGCCACTATGAAATGCTTCACGTTGCAGACGCTCGGCGATTTCGAAGGTGGCATCGAAGCCGGCCTGGCTTTCTGTACGGAAGCGTTCCTTGGTGAGACGCATGGCAGTCGGCGGTTTTTGCGCTAGGGTCTCGGCAACTTCCACCGCCTTGTCCACGACCTCTTCGGCGTGGACAAGGTGATTGTAAAGGCCGAGACGGTAACATTCCTCGCCGTCCATCAGCCTGCCACTGAGCGTAAGTTCGACCGTGCGAGCATGGCCAAGGAAAGGCTCCATTATATGTGCACCGAGCACGCTGGCGAGGCCAACATTGATCTCCGGCTGACCCATATAGGCCTTGGCATGACCGACGCGAAGATCGGTGAGGAGCGCGAGCTGATAACCGGCACCAGCGGCGGCGCCGTTCACCGCCGCCACGCTCGGTTTATTGAGCCAGCGGATTGCCTCATATAGACCTTTCAGGCGCACAAGCCAGTTGGCCGATGAGTCCGCGTCGAGATTGCGCACTAGACTGAGATCCATGCCGGCGCAGAACGCATGCTCGCCACTGCCAGTGAGAACCACGGCGCGGCAATCATCATTTTTATTGAGATCACGAAGCGCTTTCTCCGTCTCGCCTATCAAATCATAGTTGAGCGCGTTGCGTGTATTAGGCCGATTGAGTATCACTAGCGCCGTCGCGCCGCGCCGCTCGATAACAAGATTTTGGATCATAATCGGACATTTGCCTCTACTTATTCCGTTCTTCATTATCGTTAGAAAGCCTGTGCAACACCAGTGGATACGCCCTCAAATCACTTCAAAAAAGTTATTAGGTTAATCATTTAAAAATTGAATTGATTTTCAAAAATTATTTGAAATTTTTTTGTTTACTCAACCGTAACGCCTTCTAGGATTTTGGTACCAGGAATTAAGCCTCGATTGGCAAGTCGTACCACATATGTTTTCGTTGCTGTATTTTTGGCGAATCGAAAAGAGGCATGATGGCTAACGGCCCCATGCCAATTTTCGTCTTTCGAGGGTCTATCGCTGGCGACTTCAAGTTGATTGCCGGGCTGGTCAATGGGTCGACTGCGAGGCGATTTACCGTTGCGGCAAATCCTGTGTCGGTGTTTGCTTCTACTGCTGTCCATAGCTCCGTCTGCCGATAGTATCGGTCGCGCTAATTCAGGGCGAAGATCCTGGAAGCCAAGCTCACTTGAATTGAATGAGTTAACAGTTAGTTATAACATTTGTAGGCTCAATAACCGGTGCTTAAATGAAAAAAACGACCGGACCAAAATCGCTTAAGGCGGAAGACGCACAAGGCTTTTACGGCGAGGAACACGCCCATGGCCGCTGCGTTGGTCAAGCCCTCGACCGGGCTGAAGCGCTTTGCCGCCAGCGCGGCGCGCGTTTGACGCGCGTGCGCCGCCGCGTGCTCGAATTAGTCTGGGACAGTCACAAGGCGGTGAAGGCCTATGATCTTCTCGACCGGTTGAGCGAAACCGAAAAGTCCGTGCGCCCTCCGACTGTCTACCGCGCACTAAAATTTCTAATTGCCCATGGCCTGGTTCACCGGGTAGACAGCCTCAACGCTTTCGTTGGTTGTTCCGGTTCGGACGAGCGCCACAACGCGCAGTTTCTTATCTGCCAGGAATGTGGTGAGGTGAGCGAGATGGACGGCGCGGCGATCGACCAGGCGGTAGCGCGACAGGCTGCGGCGGCGGGCTTCACCGTTCGTCGCCAGACGGTTGAGCTGCATGGCGAATGTCCGTCCTGCGCGGTGTCATGAGTGCTCCACTCAAAAAGATTCGCCGCCGCCTTATACACGTTGAAAGGCTCGGGGTGCGTCAGGATGGAAGAATAATTCTCTCTGGCGTTGATTTCGAACTCGCCGGTGGTGAGATCGTTAGTCTGATCGGCCCCAATGGGGCCGGCAAGACCACTCTGATTCGTGCCATCCTCGGTCTCATCCCGTATCAGACGGGGCGTGTAGATAGCGCGCCTGATCTTGTCATCGGTTATATGCCGCAACGCCTTGTAATCGATCCTGTGTTGCCCTTGACGGTACGTCGGTTTTTACGCATGGCAGCCAAGGTGGGAAAAGGTGAGATTTCCAAGGTGCTTGGCGAAGTTGGTGTTCTCCAGCTGCGAGAGGCTCAGGTGCAAACCCTGTCGGGTGGCGAATTTCAGCGCGTCCTCCTGGCCCGCGCACTCTTGCGCAATCCCGATCTTCTGGTGCTCGACGAGCCGGCACAGCAGGTCGATTTTCAGGGCCAGATTGACATGTTCGAGCTAATAGAACAGTTGCGTAAACGACGCGGCTGCGGCGTCCTTGTAGTCAGCCACGACCTCCATATGGTTATGCGCGCGACCGACCGGGTACTCTGCCTGAATGGCCATATCTGCTGTTCCGGCGCGCCCGAAGCAGTGAGCGCCCATCCGGAATATGTCGCACTCTTTGGCCCGAGGGCGGCCGAGAGCATTGCACTCTATCAACACCATCACCGCCATGAGCACGATCTTTCTGGTGGTGTCCATCAGGCGGGCGCCGAACCGCACGACCAAGCGCTCGGCGATTAATCATGCTAGACGATTTCTTCTGGCGCGCGCTTCTCGGCGGCATCGGAGTGGCGATGCTTGCTGGGCCGCTCGGCTGTTTTGTGGTTTGGCGGCGCATGGCCTATCTTGGTGATTCACTCGCCCATGGCGCACTCCTCGGCGTCGCGCTCGGTCTCGTGTTAGACATTGACCTCACCATCGGCATCATCACCAGTTCCGTCGCCTTGGTGACACTCTTGCTTCTTTTGCAGCGCCAGCGCCGGCTAGCCGGCGACACGCTCTTGGTCATACTGGCTCACGGCGCGCTTTCACTCGGTCTTGTCTCGGTAAGTTTTCTAGAAGGTCAGCGGCTCGATCTGATGGCCTATCTATTTGGTGATATACTCGCTGTCGGGCGCAGCGATCTCGTCTGGATCTATGCAGGCGGTGCGATAATTCTCTCGGTGATTGCTTACTTGTGGCGCCCTCTCCTCGCGCTCACTGTGCATGAGGAGCTGGCCCGCGCTGAAGGCGTCAGGGTTTCGCTTGTAAGCATCGCTTTCATGCTGCTGATCGCCGTCACCGTAGCACTTGCTATGAAGATCGTCGGCATTTTGCTGATTGCCTCGCTGCTGATCGTTCCTGCGGCGGCGGCGCGCCGTCTCGCGCACACGCCGGAGCAGATGGCGACTCTTGCCAGTTTAGCAGGGGCGTTGGCGGTTGCCGGTGGTCTGTTCGGCTCGCTCGAATGGGACACTCCTTCGGGCCCTTCCATTGTCGTCGCCGCGCTTGTGATATTTTTGCTCAGCCTTGCCATCAGTGCTGGCCGTCAGTTGATTCAGCCGCGTCATCGGCCTATAGCTGAACCATGAGTGACACCTCTAATTTTGTCGAGCGAGTCATAGCCGACCTGAGCTTCGACGAGAACGGCCTCGTCCCCGCTATAGCGCAAAGCGACGAGACCGGCGAAGTGCTGATGCTCGCCTATATGAACGCTGAGGCCATCCGCAAGACGCTCGGTAGCGGACAAGTCTGTTACTGGTCGCGCTCACGACAGAAAATCTGGCGCAAGGGAGAAAGCTCGGGCCATGTTCAGCAACTTGTCGAGCTACGGTACGACTGCGACAACGATGCCGTATTGCTGCGCGTCGAACAGACCGGTCCCGCTTGCCATACCAACCGTCCCAACTGTTTCTTCCGTGCCGTGCGTAATGGCGAGGTGATAGTGATCAAGGGGCCCCACGAGGATTAAGTCGATGACTCTGTTTACCAATCTTGGTGGCGACCGGCCCGCCATCGGCTTCTGACTAATGTCTCAAGCTGTAACTGCGTTTCGCAGCTATGCAGAATTTTGCAATTGAGGTCGTCCAAGGCCGGAACTGAAGTCACTGTAGGCAGCCCCTAGAGCCAACGTGTTTCTGTAATCTTGCTGCAGACTGACGTGGTTTCCGGAGCGAAGAGCAAGCATTCGCTTGCCGCCTATCTCTTCTGATCAGAGCTTACGGTCGCCAATCCTGCCTAACGCAGTCTTGCCGGGTCGAGATCGGCGGCGGTAATGCCGCGCTCCCGTACGTGGTCGGGGAAGGCGCCGCCGCTTGCCAGGGCTGCAGCGATCTTACCCATGGCCGGCGCGGTCTGAATGCCATAGCCGCCCTGGCCGGCGAGCCAGAAGAAGCCTTGCGCATCGGTATCGAAACCGGCGACCAAAGTTTTGTCGGCGACGAAGCTCCTGAGCCCTGCCCATTTATTGTGGATGCGCTTAACCGTGACATCTGTTGCTTTCTCAATGCGGTCAACGGCGATGGCGATATCGAGTTCTTCGGGCTGGATGTCCTGTGGCGGCATTGGCGTTTCGTCGGCGGGCGACCCTAACAGGCGGCCGGAATCTGGCTTGATGTAGAATTTCTCGTCGATATCCGCCATAAGCGGCCAGCCCACCGGGTCGATCCCGTCAGGTGCGTCGAAGATGAACGCGGTGCGCCGCTTCGGAATGAGACCGATAGGCTGCACACCGGCCATTTCGCCGACCATATCGCACCAGGCTCCGGCGGCGTTAACGACCACTGGCGCTTCGTAGGCTCCGGCGCGGGTCTCGGCGTGCCACAGTTCACCCTGGTGCTCGAGGCCTATCAGCTCCGCATTCGTTACCAAGGCGCCGCCCCGCGCTTTCAACCCGCGCAAATAACCTTGATGCAGTGCGTTGACGTCGATCCCCTTGGCATCCGGCTCCCAAACTGCGCAAGTGGCATAACCGTGGCGGAGGATGGGGACAAGTCGGCGCGCCTCGTCTCCGTCGATCAGCGCGACACTTGGTACCAAAGAGTGACACGCCTCGTAATGTTCTTCGACGGTTGCACGCTGATCCTCGCGACCGATGAACAGGGCACCGATGGGCGTCAACAGGGGTGAGTCGCCGAAGCCGTTTGGCGGTGCGCAATAGAAGGCTCGGCTCGCCGTTGTCAGACCACGAATGATACGGTTGCCATAGGCTTCGGTAAAGACGGCGGCGGAGCGCCCGGTGGTGTGATAGCCCGGCACATCCTCGCGCTCAATAAGCACAACCGCGCCGAGCCCGGCAAGTTCATAGGCCGCCGAGGAACCGGCCATACCGGCACCGACCACGAGAAAGTCACAAGGTTTCATTGCTTGTCCAACGGTTTCTATTTTTCTAGTCATATATGCGCGCGCTGACGCGCTCTGACAATCCCTCTCGGCAAAACATGTCGGAGCAATTAGTCTAGAAAAATATTTTGAAGGGAGATGATACATGGATGTTAATTGCAAGGGACGGCGGGTCGTGGTCACTGCCGGCGGATCGGGGATCGGTCGCACTATTGCTGGGACGCTCGCCGACAACGGCGCTCAAGTTTTTGTCTGCGATATCGTTGAGGATCATTTGGTGGCCTTGCGCGAGGCACGTCCGGAAATCAACGCGATTGCCGCTGATGTTGGCAAGTCTGCAGATGTCGACCGGCTGTTTGATGCTGCCGCAGAGGCGATGTGCGGCGTGGACGTGCTAGTTAACAACGCCGGGGTTGCCGGTCCGACCAAGCGGCTCGAGGACATCAGTGACGAGGAATGGCGCAGGACCATCTCCGTCGATGTCGACGGCCAGTTCTACTGTGCTCGACGCGCTGTCCCATATATGGTGAAGGCCGGGAAGGGTGCAATCATCAATATCTCCTCTACCGCCGGGCGTCTCGCCTTTCCGTTGCGCCTCCCTTATGCCACCGCGAAGCGTGCCGTGATCGGCTTCAGCGATACGCTTGCCATGGAGCTCGGCCCGCGCAATATTAGCGTCAATGCCGTTCTCCCGGGCTATGTGTTGAACGACCGCGCGCGCCGAGTGATCCAGGCAAAGGCAGACGCGTCGGGCCGGTCGTTTGAGGAATTGCAGGACATCGTCCTCAGCCGCATCTCCATGCGTACGGGAGTCGAGGAGCAGGAGATCGCGGATCTTGTGCTCTATCTCTGCTCCTACCAAGGTCGCCATATCTCCGGACAGGCGATAAATATCGATGCGAATCTAGAAACATACGCTGGTCTGGACAAACTGGATTAGCCGCTTAGTAGTTCTCCATAGGTCTCTAAAAATCTTTCTGTTTCGGCGATGAAGGAGTCGTGGTCCTCTTCCGTCAGGGCGAGGCTTAATGCCATGTAGCCGCGTCGAGTGAGGTAGATGCCAGCAGCAATCATTTCTAAGTGAAATAGGTCGAGCGCGGTGAGGTTGCGCCCGGCTAGGTCGCTCACGTTACGAATTTCGCCGTTGACGAAATGGATGTTCATCAGCGTACCATGGCCAGTGGTCTGAAATGGTAGGCTGTGTTTCGACCCCAGCGCATTGAGACGCTGGCGAAACGCTTCGCCGGAATTGGTGAACGCTTCCGCTCTTTCCGGAGTGAAAATTTTCTCTAGCCCCGCCGTGCCAGCAGCCAGCGTAATAACATTGTTATTGAACGTCCCGTTATGGACGAAATGACCTTTGGCACGCGGATCGTAGCGGTCCATAATGTCGGCACGCCCGCCAAAGGCACCTGCGGTCATGCCGCCTCCGACATATTTGCCCAGCGTAGTCATGTCCGGGGTGATATTGATTGCACCTTGCCGCCCTGTGGGACCGAGGCGCGAGGTCATTACCTCGTCGAAAATGAGTACGGCGCCGTGCCGCGTAGCCTGCTCCCGCAAAATCGCGACGAATTCGTCCGTTGCCGGAATGCAACCGCCGGCTCCCTGCACGAGTTCTACCAGAATCGCCGAGACATCACTGCCATGTTTGTCAAAGATCGCAGTGGTGCCGGAGATGTCGTTATAGGGCGCTATGACGAAATCGAACGGCACGTTGATCGGCGAGCCGCTAGGCGGGAAGGAGAGGGTTCCACCGTGATAGGCACCCTCGAACACCATGATCTTATCGCGTGCGGTTACGGCGTTGGCTGTGACCAGTGCCATGATGTTCGCTTCGGTGCCGGAATTGGTGAAGCGGATGCGCTCCATCGAGGGGATGCGCTCGCAAACGAGGGATGCGAGGCGTGTCTCATGGGCGCTCGCCGAACCGAAAGTGACGCCGTTGGCCAGCACCTCGCGCACAGCCGCATGTACAGTCTCGTTGGTATGGCCGTAAAGCCCGGCCGAGAAATCGCCCGCATAATCGCGGTAGCGGTGCCCGTCAAGGTCCCACATATAGGCGCCTTCGCCACGTTCTATGGAAAGTGGGAAGGGCGCGTAATGCATGCCGGTGCGTGTATTGCCGCCGGGGAGACTCTCACAGGCGCGCTCATGCTGTGACAGGCTCTTCGGATTGGCCGAGATGAAGCGCTCCTCTGCTATCGCATAGGCGCCGTGCAAATCGATGTTTCTCTCTCGCACGTGGGCCGAGTCACTCGCCATGTCTTTCTTCCTTTGGGCCTACTTGGGCGGACGACGATAGCCCGGCACTCGTTTTCCGGCAAGCAAGCTCGAAGAGAAAATGAGGCAATCATTCCTTAAAAGATTCGGGCGGAATATTTTGGACAAAAAGAAACTGTACGAGTTTGCGATAAAGACAGATGTTGAGGAAGCATCTGTAGAAGCTGTATTAATTGATAGAGAAAATTATAGAGACTGGTAGGCCCGTCATGACGAGTGGTTTGAAGCACAAGACGGATTTTAAGTGATTTAAGGTGCCAAGCCACCATCAGAAGACGTTTGGGGGCGATAGGCAAAATAGCTCCACATACTCCAATATTAAAACGGCTCTGGAAGCGATGATCTATCTACGATGCATTGAAAAAGATTCTGGATAAAATTTTGATTTCAGGAGAAAAAGCAGCACAAAAGAGAATAGAAATACTGAAGTACTGTTAAAGTTCGCGCTACTATTAAAGGTGTTTTTGTTATTCAGTACTTCTTCTCATTTGCAAGCAAACGAAGTGCGACGGATCTGCTAACGCTATCCGACACCAGTAGGGCAATCGAAATACTGCATGGTCGCTTTATTCGCCTGCTTTCACTCCAATCGTGTGATCACACTATTGGCGCGGCTGCAGATTCGGGTTAGGTTGCCACGCAAATTTGGACAACAAATTCAACAGGGACCGGGCCGGCGCCGAGCGGCGTCCTCACCGGTGGGACGAGGCGTAGCTATGAGATTTGCGGTCGATACAGGGGGCACATTTACTGACCTGGTGGTGGAGGACGATAGTGGCGAGGTCCGCATGTACAAGGCGTCGACCACGCCAACGGACCCGGTCGCTGGGGTGCTCGACACGCTCGAGCTGGCGGCGGAAGATTATGGCATCTCACGCTCTGACCTCCTTGCCAGAGGAGACATGCTACTCCATGGTACGACCCATGCCATCAACGCAATAGTCACCGGTAATACGGCGCGCACTGCTTTTCTTACCACAAAGGGCCATCCGGACGTCCTGGTGCTTCGCGAAGGCGGGCGCATCGAGCCATTCAATTTCACCGTGCCTTATCCGCAGCCCTATGTGCCGCGCTCCCTCACATACGAGATTGCCGAGCGCGTCATGTACGATGGCAAGGTGCGGGAGACGCTCGACGAGGAAGCGGTTGTCGAGACCATTGCCCGATTGAAGCAGAACGAGGTCGAGGCGGTCGCTGTCTGTCTCCTGTGGTCAATTGTCAATCCGGCACATGAAATTCGTCTCGGCGAGCTACTAGAAGAACACTTGCCGGATGTGCCCTACACGTTGTCGCACGTACTCAATCCTTCGCTCCGCGAATATCGCCGTGCCTCCTCCGCGGCAATTGACGCTTCGCTCAAGCCTTTGATGGGAGCTTATATGGGGGGGCTCGAATCACGTCTACGCGAGGCCGGTTTCGACGGTCGCGTTTTGGTAGTAACGACCCAGGGCGGTGCCATGGACGCAGCCGATATGGCGCATTCACCGATCCATTCGATCAATTCCGGCCCGGCTATGGCGCCGCTCGCGGGGCGCGCCTACGCCCAGGCCGACAGTGGCGCTGATACCGCAATTATCGCTGATACCGGCGGCACCACTTTCGATGTCAGCCTGGTGCGCGGCGGGCGAATACCTTGGACGCGAGAGACCTGGATCGGTCAGCCCTATCGTGGCCATATGACAGGATTCCCAGCGGTCGATGTAAAGAGCATTGGCGCCGGCGGCGGCTCCATTGCCTGGGTCGATGAGGGCGGGTTATTGCATATCGGACCGCAGAGCGCCGGCGCTGTGCCGGGACCAGTTTGTTACGGCAAGGGCGGTACAGAACCGACGGTGACCGATGCCTCGGTAGTACTCGGCTGGATCGATCCGGACTTTTTTCTCGGAGGCGCTATGAGCCTCGACCGCGAGGCTGCCGCCAAGGCGATTCAATGCTTTGTTGGCGACAAGCTAGGTTTTGGCCTGCACGAGGCGGCCGCCGCGATCTTGAGCGTCGCTACCGAAAACATGGTTCACGCTATCGAGGACATCACGGTCAATCAGGGCATCGATCCGCGCGGCGCGGTATTGATTGGCGGCGGCGGCGCGGCGGGCCTCAATGTCACTGCCATTGCGCGCCGGTTAGGCTGCGAACGGGCGATCATTCCCGATGTTGCGGCGGCCTTGAGTGCGGCCGGCGCATTGATGTCGGATCTCCGCGCTGAGTTCAGCGGCACGCTCTATACACAGACGGCAGGTTTCGAGATCGAACGCGTCAACGAGTTACTCGCCCGCCTCGAATCTCAATGCCAAGAATTTATCGCCGGGCCTGGAGCTGGCTCGATTGAGCAGATCATCGAGTTTACCGCCGAGGCGCGCTATCCCAGTCAGATCTGGGAGATCGAGGTTCCGCTCCGAGGCAACCGCGTCGCCTCCGATCGGGATGTTGAGGATTTGCGTGATGATTTTCATAGCACGCACCAGGATATATTTGCTATCGCCGACAATAAGTCCGAAGTTGAAGTCGTGGGATGGCGTGCCAATGTGCGTTGCAGATTACGCGACGGCGTCGAGTGGACTGTCAAGGAAGCGACAGTTGACAATGTCGAGGTGCCGGAACGCCGTGAGGCCTATTTCGAAGGTTCCGGCCTGGTTGAAGCAAGGGTGCTACGTTTCGAGGATATGGCGCGGGGCGAGGAAGTCTCTGGCCCGGCGATCATCGAATCCTCCTTCACCACCGTAGTAGTCGATCCCGGCGCGTCGGCAGTTCGCCGCGCCTCGGGCAGTCTGGTGATTAACCCGGTGGAGGAGGACTAATTCATGACAGAGAAACTTGACGGCGTTCAACTCGCCATCCTCAACAAGCGTATCGAATCGATTTGCGCTAAGATGGCCAACACGTTACTTCGCACTGGACGCTCTGGCGTGCTTAACAGCGCGCGTGATTTTTCATGTGTATTGGTGACCGCGCAAAACCAGCTCCTCAACGTCTCGGAGAGTCTACCTATCCACGTCCTTCGCGGCGCCGACATGATGTGCGAGGCAATGCAGGAGAATCATCCCAATCTCAAGCGCGGTGACGCTTTTCTACATAATTCGCCCTATCACGGCGGTTCCCATCCGGCAGACCATACCTATCTCGTGCCCGTGATTGACGATGACGGCGTGCACCGCTTCACCATGGTTGCCAAAGCACATCAGGCCGATTGCGGCAACTCGATCCCAACTACCTATCACGGTAGCGCGCGCGACGTTTATAATGAGGGTGCACTGATCTTCCCGGCGGTGCGCATCCAGGAAAACTACAAAGACAATCTCGACATCATTCGCATGTGTGAGATGCGCATCCGCGTGCCCGAGCAATGGTGGGGCGATTATCTCGCGGCGCTTGGCGCCGCGCGTATTGGCGAGCGCGAGATGCTGGCGCTCGGCTGCGATGTCGGCTGGGATATTCTCGACCAATTTGCGCAGCAGTGGTTCGATTATTCTGAAGAGCTGATGATCAACGCGATCCGACAGATGCCGGCTGGCAAGGCCACCACCTTTAGCCGCCATGACCCGTTTCCCGGTGCGGAAGAGGGCATCGACGTGAAGATTGAGCTCGAAATTCGCCCGGACGACGCGATGATCGATGTCGACCTTCGCGAAAATCCAGATTGTCTCCCCTGCGGCCTCAATCTTAGCCAGGCCTGTACCGAATCCTCCGTCCTCTTGGGCATCTTCAATTCGATCCAGGAGGACGTACCGACCAATGCCGGCTCGCTCCGCCGGGTGAAGATGCATCTCCGCGAGAATTGCGTCGTTGGCATCCCAGTTCACCCGACCAGTTGCTCCGTGGCGACGACCAATGTCGCCGATCGTCTTGGCAACGGCGTGTCACGCGCTATTGCAGAGCTTGGTGATGGCCATGGCATGGCAAGCACCGGCTCTATCATCCCGCCTTCGATCGGCGTCATTTCTGGCTCGAGTGAGAAGACCGGTGGTGCTTACGTCAATCAGATTTTTCTCGGCTGGGGCGGCGGCGCGGCTGGTCCGAACGTTGATGCCTGGATTTCCATCGGCCATATTGGTAACGCCGGCGGCTCCTATCAGGACAGCATCGAATTGGACGAGATGCGCTTTCCAATGCGTGTTTCCGGGCGCCATTTCATTACCGATTCCGGTGGCGCTGGTCGGTCGCGCGGCGGTGAGGCTGTCTATTGCGAGTTCGGCCCGGTCGAGGGCGACAGGGAAGTGGGTGACGGCTCGGACGGCAACGAGCATGCACCATAGGGCAGGCGTGGCGGTGGCGACGGCGCGCGCGCCAATCAGTTCCGCCGCGATGCCAATGGCGACTTGCATCAGCTCGACGCTTGTGCCCAGGCGGAAATTCCCGAGGGCCACACGATCGTCTCCTATTCTTGTGGAGGTGGCGGTTACGGCGACCCTTATCAACGACCGATTGACAAGGTGAGCTTGGACGTTCGCGAAAAATGGGTCTCCGTCGAGGCCGCGCGAGAGATCTATGGCGTCGTCGTCGATGCAGCCGGCGTTGTTGATCAGGAAGCGACTACGAAACTTCGCGTGGTGCGTCCAGCTTAAGCCATGGCAGGCATTGTGCCCCTTGACGGCATGCAGATGGCGATCCTCAACAAGCGCCTGGAAGGCGTGTGCCGCAAGATGGCAAATACGCTCTTCCGTACTGGACGTTCTGGCGTGCTCAATACAGCGCGCGATTTTTCCTGCTGTATCGTAACCGCCGACAATCAATTGCTGGCGAGCGCCGAGAGTCTACCGATTCATGTGCTGAGCGGTCCCGACCTGATGTCGACAGCGATGCGAGAATTTCACCCAGTTTTGAAGCGCGGTGATGCCTTTCTGCACAACTCGCCCTATCACGGCTGTTCCCATCCAGCCGATCACACCATACTCGTTCCAGTGATGGATGATAACGGGCGGCATCGCTTCACAATGGTTGCTAAGGCGCATCAAGCGGATTGTGGCAACTCGCTGCCGACCACTTATATGGGGGGCGCGCGTGACGTCTATCAGGAAGGCGCGCTGATTTTCCCGGCGGTTAGGGTGCAGGAGAAGTACCGGGACGTTGAGGACATCGGTCGTATGTGCCGCATGCGCATTCGCGTGCCCGAGCAATGGTGGGGTGATTATCTCGCCGAGATGGGTGCGGCGCGTATCGGTGAGCGTGAATTGATGGCGCTTGCGGATGAGGTCGGCTGGGACACGCTCGACAGTTTTACCGAGCAGTGGTTCGACTATTCCGAGAAGCGCATGGCGGCCGAGATCGTTCGTCTACCGTCCGGCTCGATAACGGTCGCGAGCGCGCATGATCCCTTCCCCGGCGCGGAGGAAGGTATCAAGGTCAAGGTTAAGCTGGCCATTGATCGTGAGGCCGGCGTGATCGAGGTTGATCTCCGAGACACCCCCGATTGCCTACCCTGCGGTCTGAACTTGAGTGAGGCCTGCTCACGCACTGCCGCCAAGGTTGGCGTCTACAATTCGATCGAACACACTGTGCCGGCTAATGCTGGCAGCTTTCGACGTATACGCGTACGGTTACGCGAGAATTGCGTAGTTGGCATTCCGCGCCACCCGACTAGCTGTTCGGTCGCCACCACCAATGTTGCTGATCACGTGTCTAACGGCGTGCAGCGCGCCATTGCCGAGCTTGCCGAGGGCGCTGGCATGGCCGAGGTTGGCTATGCCATTGCGCCGAGCGTCGGCGTTATCTCGGGATTGAAACCGCTGAGCGGCGAGCCCTTTGTGAATCAGGTCTTTCTTGGTTTCGGTGCCGGCGCAGCCTCGCCCGTGGCGGACGCTTGGGTTACCGTGGGCCATGTCGGTAATGCTGGTCTTTGCCATCAGGACAGCGCAGAAGTGGACGAGCAAACCTTCCCCATTTTCGTCAAGTGCCGAAATTTCGTTGCTGATTCAGGCGGGGCTGGGCGATACCGGGGCGGCAGCGGCATGCATGTGGAATTCGGACCCGAGGGCTGCGATCTCGAAGTGGGTTATGTTTCGGACGGTACGATGAACCCTGCCAACGGTGCGCGTGGTGGTGGACAGGGCGGGCGCGCAGAACAATTTGTTCGCCGCGCTGATGGTGAGTGCGAAACCGCCGAGGCCTGTGCCCAGGTTCAGCTTCGAAGCGGCGAAACTATCGTCTCCGTCTCCTGCGGCGGCGGCGGCTTCGGTTCCCCTCTCGAGCGCCCCCCTGCACAAGTCGCGCATGATGTGCGCGAAAAATGGATTTCTATGGAGGTGGCCGAGACCATCTACGGTGTCGTCATCGGTCCCAGTGGCGAAGCCGATGAGGCCGCAAGCGTAAAGTACCGTGCTGAGATGGCGGGGCGCACCAGCTAGGTGTTGCTGTAAAGCGCTTTCAGTATCTGCCTGTCAGTTACTTTGCCTCATTTGCACAGCACCACCTTTTGTTTGACTGCGCTCAACATACCCTTGAAGTCGGCGATTTTTCGTTCAATTTGTCAAGGTGTTCTTCTTCCCCGTTCTCACCGACTAGGAAGGGATCGTGGTATGTGTAAGGTCGAGCGACACTCCATCACCATCAGCGCCAATTGCGCTGGCAAGGAGAAACAGAAGATTCCGACTGATTCATAGCCTCTTCTTCAATAATTGTTTGTCCTGCGGCGTGAGTAACAAGCCGCTCGCCGGCGGTTTCTACGTGCTCTAGTCCTATGGTGACGTCAAGTACCCACCGACGCAGATAGGTGAGGAGTGTTGCGCCGAGCGATGTCCTAATCCGCGAAGGTCTCGATCATCGCAGCGTGATTGTCCTTCGATTCCTGAGGTTCCAGCCAGGGCATCGGGCAGTAGAGGATCAGGGTCTCAAACAGGCCCTCGAAGGCTTCGAGTTTCTTGCGTACTTCGTCCGGTGTGCCGGCTAGCACCAAGGTATCGATCATGTCGTCGGTTACGAGGTCGAGCATCTTCTCTACGTCGTTCTCGACCATGGCGGCTCGGATCGCCAATTTCTCCTTGGTGAAGCCTGCCGGGTCTAGAACCTGGTCGAAATAGGGTAGGTTGGAATAGAATGCAATAGGCGGTCGGGCCCGGCGGCGCGCTCGCTCACGGTCTTTATCCACCGAGCAGACCTTGAGCGAGCATGTCTCGATATCGCTGGGCGTACGCCCGGTCATAGCCATGCCCTTTTTCAGGTTGGGATGGACGATATCAGTGAAATAATGCGGCGTGTTGAGGAGGTTTAGAATCACTCCGTCGGCAATGGCGCCGCTTAGCTGCAGCATCGCTGTCTGCACCGCTGCGAGATAGATCGGTGGTGGCGAGCAGGGCATTGCCATGATTCGGCGGTATTCCTTGATCTTGATGTATTCGCCGTCGTAATCGATAGGTTTGGCCGGGCTAGACGTCCACATGCGGCGGATGGCCTCGACATATTCGCGCATGCGCCGCGCCGGTTTGTCGACGGTGAGCTGGTGCCATTTCTCGTTCCACATCGGTGGCGCGGTGCCAAGGCCAAGGATGAATTTTTCGCCTGTTATCTCTGCCATCGACATGGCGCTGATCTCGGTCATCGCCGGCGGGCGGGCATAGGTGGCCACGCCAGTGCCGAGCCTGGCCTTTCTACAGTCCGCGGCCATTGCAGCGAGCGGTACGAAAGCGTCACGTCCGAGCTCGGTTGTCCACAGGCTATCGGCGCCGGCGGCTTCTGCGTCGCGCGCGTAGGCGACGGTTTCGTCAAGAGTCAGATTGTCGCCTGAGAACAGGATTCCCCATTTCCATTTTTGGGCCATTGCCGCCTCCCTTGGTTTGCACGCCCCATTGTCGCAATTATTTCCTCTTTTGCTAGGATGGAAGGATGCCGCACGCGCTGCTTTTCTTTCTCTACATCGTCGTGCTTGCCCCGTTATTACTCGGCCAGCAACTGGGTGGCGGCTGGATCTTCCTGTTTGTTCTCATCCCGCCAATATGGTTCCGTATGATGAATCCAAGGGAAGAAGCGTTAAAGGCGGCTAACCCTTTTTAGATTTTCTCGTCCCCGGGGGAAGAGGGACAGGTATCAGGGTACCAGCACCATCTTGCCAAACACGTCTCGCTCTGCCGTCTTGCGCGCCGCCTCGCGGACCTCACTGAACGGCAACACGGCGTTGATCACCGGGGTCATCTTTCCTTCCTGTATCAGCTTGAGGACATGCGCCACTTCGCGTTTGCCAGCGAAATGGCTGCCATGCAGCATCATATGCTTGCGGAAGAGTTCGATGATGTTGATTGGCACCACTTCCCCGGCATGTGCGCCGCAGGTGATGAGACGGCCGTTCTCACAAACGGCATCTATGCTCTGAATTAGCACGTCGCCGCCGACTGATTCAATGCATAGATCGACGCCGAAGCCATCGGTCATCCGGAGCGTCTCTTCGCGGATGCTCTGACTGGTGTAGTTAATCACCTCGTCGGCACCTAGTTCCTTGGCTTTCTCCAGCTTTGCGTCAGAGCCTGCCGTGGCGATGACCCGCGCGCCGTGCAGCTTGGCGACCTGGATAGCGGCGGTGCCTACCACGCTGCCCGCGGCATTAACCAGAACGGTCTTGTCGGCCTGTACCTGCCCCAAGGTCACTGTCATGTGCCATGACGTGCCAAAGCCAACGATCGAGGCTGCGGCGGTCTCATAGGACATACCATCCGGCAGGGGCATCAGTGAGGTGGCGAGGCAGCGGCAATACTCAGCGTGCGTCCCCCACTGGCTGGCGCCGATACGGCCATAGGTAAAATCGACGCCATCCAGGCCACTCAGCCACATATTGCTCTGTGGGTCTCCTTGCGCGAAATCGATTGCGACGCGATCGCCAACCGTGGCGCTGAGCACGCCTTCGCCGAGTTCCACCACCTCGCCGACGCCCTCGACCCCCATGACATGGGGCAGAACTAGCTTGAAGCCCGCAATGCCCTCGCGCAAATCGTGATCGAGATGATTGACGCCGCTCGCGCCGACTTTGACCAAAACCTCGCCGGGCCCAGGGCTGGGCGTTTTGACCTCTTCATAGAGTAGCTTGTCGATGCCGCCATGCTCACGAAGGACCACCGCTTTCATTTTCTGTTTCCTACATTTCGTTAAAACGGAAAGCCGCTATTCGGCAGCTTGCGCTTGGCGCGATGTCAGCTCGGCGATGACCCCATCGCGTGTCATCAGCTCGGCATATTTTTGCTTGAGATCGAACAGATTTGCTTCGTGAGGCTCGATCGCCCTGTCACCGACGCAATCGGTGACAATGATTGGGCGAAAGCCCCAGCACATGGCGTCGAGTGCGCTGGCGCGCACGCAACCGCTGGTGGTGCAGCCCGTCACCAGTACGGTGTCGATCCGCCGCATGGTGAAATTGGCTGCGAGGTCGGTGCCAAAAAACGCAGAGGGTACACGCTTGCGCACGACAATTTCGCCCGGGTTTGGAGCCAGGCGATCAACGATTTGGCTGCATTCGGCATCCTCAGTCAGCGTCTTCAGCGCCGGTACTTTGATCGCCATGATATTGTCGTCCGAACCGTCTTTGGCAAACACCACGCGGGTATGGGCAATGGTCAAATTGAGATCACGGCACGCCGCGAGGAGCGGAACGGTATTGTCGCATGCCTCGCTGACATTGCCGCCACCGAACTGATCCGGGTCGTCGAAGCCGTTGACAAAATCGACGATCAGCAGGGCCGCTTTTTCGCCGATACCAAGATGGTTGCCGAAATTCTGATGCTTATAAATGTCGGTATCCGAAGACATGACGATTTTCCTTGCTGCAAACCTTTATGAACAAACAATTCCGAAGATTGCCGATATTGCCGAAAGCTCCACCTTCAATCATAGTGGTCCACCGCTTTCTAGTCTGGCTGGCGGCGCCATCCTAACCCCTTGTAGGGCCGGATCCAACCTGTTGAATCCCATTGTCGGGCTGTTGACCGAATAACCATGGAGAATAATGTGGCGGGTTCCGGGGTAGGGCAGGCGATGCGGTACAAGGAGGATGATCGTTTTCTCACCGACGCTGGCCGCTTTCAGGACGAAATAATTAGCCCCGACCAATTTCTGAGCAGCTCTTTTATGGATTATGTGTTTCCTCAGGCCAAGGTTCTTCCGAGCTTCGATGCGTCGATGGACGGTGAGATCCTGTACCCAACTGAGCCGCCCGACATCAAGGGTGTTAGCGAGGTCGGCACCATATGTGCTCTGGCGGTAGTGATGAACGCGCTGATGGATGCTTTCGCATTCATCGGTCTGACCCATGTTGATATGCCGGCGACACCCGTAAATGTGTGGCGCGCCAGCCAGGCGGCGAAAGCGCGGCGGAAATCATGACAATTGCCGTGTCCAGGCCACATCCTGGCTGGCCGCTCTTTATGCTGTTAGTCACCGGCGTGGCCTATGGTTTGACTTATTCGCTGACCGGCGTTGCCGTGCGTGGTGGGGTTCCGCTGATCGCCTATGTGTTTTGGCTCGGCCTTGGCGCCGGCATGGTGATGCTGGTGTTGTCACTTCTGTTCCGCGTGCCGCCGCGCCTAGGCTGGGACTATATCAAATGCTTCACCGTCACCGGCACTACCGGCTTCGCCATTCCCTATATTATCGTTGCCGTGGTGCTTGAGCATAATTTGCCGGCAGGCATTATGAGCATGATCATCGCACTGGCGCCGCTGATGACCTATTTTGGGGCGGTAATCTTCCGCCTCGAGCGCGCCTGGTGGCTACGCTTTCTCGGGCTGATTGTCGGCATCGCCGGCATTGCACTGATCGTCGCACCCGAGGCAAGTCTACCTTCGCCCGATCTCGTGGTGTGGGTGCTAATCGCCCTGTTGGTGCCCCTCGGTTATGCGACGACGACCATCGCCGCGGCGTTGATGCGCCCGCCGGCAATGGATTCGCTCGCCTTCAGCGCCGGTTTTTTCCTTGCGCCGCTGCCGATACTCGCTATCGCCATGGTCGCGCGTGGTGATCTCTGGGCCTTTGGTGGCCCCTTTGGCGAGGCGGAATGGGCACTTGTTCTGTCGATGTTAGTGCAAGGGCGCGGCATCTACCTCTTTCTCGTGCTAGTCATGTTGATGGGACCAGTATTCTTCACCACAGTCAATTTTATCACGCCCCTAACCGGTATTCTGTTCGGCATGGCCTTTTTCGGCGAGCGTCTGAGCTTCTGGGTGCTGATTGCGTTGGTGCCGCTCTTCCTCGGCTTGCTGTTTGTCATCATGCCGCGCAAGAGCGCTGCATCATAATGTTCAGGACGGTTTTCCGGTTTAATTGGACAGGCGTCGTTGTGCTACTTTTGCAAGAAAACCACCTCTGGCGAGATAGCGCAAAATTAATGAAACCGAAGCCCTGAGAGATGTAATGCCCCTCTTTTGGCGGCGCGACTATGAGTATTCGTCGCTTGCCGACATCATTGAAGTGAAAGGGTTCAGAAAGTCGAGCCTCCATGCCATTTTTGGCGACAAGCATGAATTGCTGTTCTTCTCGCTGCATTATCATGTCGACACCAAGCTAGCGCCCTTTTTAGAAGTGTTGGTGATGATCGGCCTTGCTGTCGGCACTATCCGGCTCGTTGACCGACCTGTCCGGACCACCTAATTTTCACATTATGTTGAGCGAAGAAGCAGCGGCAGAGGCACAGCACGCCGCCGAGCCGAAATTTCTCGAACCCGAAGAGGAGACCGTGCAGGACTGGGCGGCGCTCGCCGCACATCTTGCCGAGAACGGCTTCCGCTTCGATCCCTGCGAGGACCGACCGCATCAGTTTGCCGGTGGCTTCGGCAATCTCAACTATCTCATCCGCGTCAACGACCAGCCCATGGTGCTGCGCCGCCCGCCGATGGGCGACATCCCCCCTGGTGCCAACGACATGAAGCGCGAACACCGCATCCTCAGCCGGTTGTGGCGCGCCTTTCCGCTCGCGCCGCGGAGTGTACATTACTCGCCCGACAAGGAGATTCTCGGCAATCACTTTCTCGTGATGGACTACCGCGCTGGCCTCTCGATCAGTGGTACCTGGCCAAACTTCCTTTCTGGGCGTGATGATTTCGGTGCCAGGCTCGGTAACATGCTGGCTGACTCTATGGCCGATTTTCACAAGGTAAAGCCAGAAGAGGTAGATCTCGCCGAGTTTGGCCGTCCCGACGGTTTTCTCGAGCGCGCGGTGGTCGGCTGGCGCAAGCGCATGGAACTATCCTGCGATGATGCGCTGCCCAAGGCCGGTGTTGCGGTCGCCGACTGGCTCGAGATCAACAAGGTTCCGGACGGCGTGCCAACCCTTCTGCACAATGATTTCAAGCTCGACAATGTGCTGCTCAATCCTAACACCCTTGATCCCGTCGCGGTGCTTGACTGGGACCAGGGCACGCGCGGCGATCCGCTATTTGACCTTGCCACGCTCCTGAGCTATTGGACTGAGCCCAGTGATCCACAAGCGATGCATGATCTTGAGCAGATGCCGAGCGCCGGCAACGGCTTCCCGACGCGGAACGAGATCGTCACCCGCTATGCTGCACGCTCCGGGCGCGACGTATCAGACTTTCTCTTCCACCGAGTGCTCGCCATGTTCAAGCTTGGGGTTATCTTCATGCAAATCTACGCGCAATACCGCCGCGGCACCTCTCAGGACGAGCGTTTCAAGCGCTTCGGAGACCTCACCGACGGGTTAATGGAATTCGCTCATGAGGTGTCGAGGGGACGGGCCAGCTAGGTTTAGCGCCTCATTCAGGGGTGCTACCGTTTGTTGAGCTTGAGAAGGAGAAACTTTTATCATGGCATACGCCGAAGAGATCGTCTCGGCACCCGAATTTATTCATCGGATACCGATTTCTGAGACCCTCGCGGCCTTCACCGCGACTCTTGCTTGGGACGATATCCCGGCGCCTGTGATCGAGCGGGCTAAGCTCCATATTCTTGATGCGTTGGGCATCGGGCTCGCCGCGAGCCGCTATGATTACAGTTATAAGACGCTCACTGCCATGCGCGACTTAGCCGGGGAGGGCCAGTATCCGGTTATTGGCATGCCTTCGCGCCTGCCGTTGCGCGACGCTGCGCAGATGAACGGTTTTCTTATCCATGCTCTCGATTTTGACGATACTCATGTCGCGGGCGTGATCCATGCCACTTGCACAGCTGTCCCGACGCTCCTTGCCCTTGGCCAGCGACACGAGATTTCGGGGCGTAGGATGCTGATCTCGTATCTCGCTGCGATCGAGACCGATGCGCGTATCGGCATGGCGGCCAAGGGCGGCTTTCACCGTAAGGGCTTTCATCCGACCGGCGTCGTCGGCGCCTATGGCGCAGCGCTCGCGGCGGGCTGTGCCGTCGGGCTGACGCAGGCGCAATTGTGTGATGCGCAAGGTATTGTGCTTGGCATGTGCTCTGGTACCCTTGGTTTTCTAGACGAAGGGGCATGGAACAAGCGTCTTCACGCTGGTTGGGCTAGTGTCGTCGGCATTACCGCAGCAGCGCTGGCGCGCCACGGTTTCCAAGGACCATCCAAGCCTTACGAGGGTAAGTTTGGCCTTTATGATTGCTTTACCGAGGACGGCGAGGCGATCGACTGGGCCGCTTGTACTCACGATCTCGGCGAGGATTGGGAGATGATGCGCATCGGCATTAAGCCATACCCAGCCTGTCACTTAGTGCATTCCTCAGCTGACGCCATGGCCGCATTGGTGCGGAAACACGATCTCAAGGCGGAGGAAGTCACTGCTATTCGCGCGTTGGTTTCGAAAGATTGTATGTCCCTCGTTTGTGATCCGATCGAGAAGAAGCGGCGGCCGAGCAGTGGATACGACGCCCAATTCAGTATCCCTTATGCCGTCGCCAGCGTGCTTGGGCGCGGCCGGCTGACGCTTGCCGAGCTAGAGCCAGAGGTGTTCAACGATCCCGAAATTCTTGCGCTTTGCGACAAGGTAACCTGTGAGCCTGATCCGGAATCTGCCTATCCAAAATATTTTTCCGGGGAGGTGATTGTGACAACACGCGACGGGCGCGAACTCACCCATCGCGAGCAGATCAACCGCGGCGCTGACGAGAGGCCTCTCGCTGACGAGGAGATCGTCGCCAAATTCCGCGCGAACGCAGAAATGGCCTTCGCTCCTACTCGAGTGGAAGAGCTGCTGTGTGCGATCATGGATCTCGATGGCTGTAGCACACCGGAGCAAGTGGCGGAGTTACTCTCGTTGGCCTAAGGAGACTACATTCTCGGCTTCGAGTTTGGAGATCTCTTCTTCCGAATAACCGGCTTCGGTGAGGATATCGGCGGTGTCGGCACCGAGCGCCGGGGCAGCTCGGCGCGGCGCAACCTCGCCATTGATCAAGATCGGTTGGCGTACCATTTTGACCTCGCCCCAATGCGGATGCTCTCCGCTCTGAACACTTTGTTGTGACACGGCGAAGTCACCGGTGAGCGCACCCTTGACATCGTTGACCGGAGCACAGGGAAGTTTGCCGTGGAGACGTTCGAGCCATTCCGAAGTAGTTTTCGTCATGAACACCCTTTCGAGGCGGCTCATTACCTCTTCTCGATGGTCAAGCCGTGCTTGAAAATCTCTCATTTCCGGGTGTTCAATCCATTCCGGCTTCTCTAGTGCGTCGCAGAGCCGTGGCCAAAAATTCGCCTTGTTTGTCATTATGAAGATCCAGCCATCCTTGGTGCTGTACATCTCGCTCGGCACCAGGGAGGGATGGCCCGAGCGCGACACTCGGGTTGGCTCGAAGCCTTTGGTCAGATGCCAGACCGCTGGATAGCTTAGATTGATCATGGCGACATCGAACAGGGAAGCATCGTAATCCTGGCCTATGCCGCTCGTTCGCGCGCCCATCACCCCGGATACAAGCGCGAGCGCCGCAGTTAGCCCGGCCATAAAATCGACGATGGAGAGGCCCATGCGTGTCGGCGGGCTCTCGGGCTCGCCGGTCATCGAGAGATAGCCCGCTTCGGCCTGCATGACATAATCGAGCCCGGGCCAGGCGGCGCGTTCGTTGTTACGGCCATAGGCCGAAAGATGCACGCAGACCAGTTCCGGCTTGATCTTACCGAGGGTGGCATAATCGAGACCGAGCTTGGTCGGCAGATCACCCCTGAGATTGTTGATCAACGCATCG
>CAZUXZ010000131.1:0-3522 GCA_964624055.1 uncultured Rhizobiaceae bacterium
AACTGTCTCATATGGTCTATGACGGCCACTGGATGACCCCAATATCGAAGTGGATGAGGTCCCAGAATTTCTAATTTAATTCCATAGTATTCATTCTAAAACATAGTCGTTACTCCATATCCAGGCCAAACATCAAAAACAGAGGGCCTCGTCCAGCACACCGGCAGTTGTCTTTGGAGTAAACTGGCTGCGTTTGAGTAAGTAGATTAATTTTGGCCAACAGGTGAAAAATCATGGCGGACTTGGACTTACATTTCGGAGCTGGATTGGCGTTGGGGGTCAGCGAGACAGCTCGCCAGGCTCAATGGATGGAAGAATTGGGCTATGAATATATCTCTTGCGGAGAACATTTTATGCGAGGGGATCCACCCGGGCCTACTCACGCTAGCCTTCCCGTATTAGCTGTCGCAGCAGGAGCAACGGAAAACCTTCGCGTGCTGTCATCTATAATCTTGACCCCTTTCTATCATCCTTTAGTACTCGCCCGCATGACCGCTACCTTGGATGCCGCCAGCAACGGGCGCTTAACACTTGGCGTAGGAGTAGGAGGTGAATTTCCGGTGGAATTCGCGGCCGCTGGACTTAAGGTAAACCAACGTGGACGCCGAACTGACGAGTGCCTTGAAGTACTAAAACAACTGTGGAGCGGGGAACCCGTGTCTTTCTCAGGAGCCCATTTCCAAATGACCGGCGCCATGATCAATCCCACTCCGGCTCAACAGCCCAATCCACCTATCTGGGGCTCCGGGAGACGAGAGGCCGCCATGGCGAGGGCAGCTCGATACGGCGACGGCTGGATGCCGTATTTCTATGACGCTCCTCGATATGCTGACAGTGTACAGAAGATTAATACCTATGCGGCCTCAGCAGGGCGTGATATGACTGAATTCCAGTGGACACATTTCCCTTACATCTCAATCTACCCTACCAAACAACAGGCAGCTGAGGTAGCCGCAGAACAACTCGGCGGGCGATATTTATACGGCGGGGACTTTCTGGACATCGTCCGTAAATATTGTCTTCTGGGAACCGTCGAGAATTGTATTGAACAGCTACAGGAATACATTGACGCTGGCGCCCGGCATATCATTTTCAGTATCAGTTGCCCTCGCGAAGATAGGGCACGTCATATTGAAGTGATCGCTAAGGAACTTATCCCTCATTTCCAAAGATCCTAAAACTCATCAGTCTTGGCAGGGCGCCCGGTTAAGATCAGGGCATCTGTTTTTTGCATTATGACAATTGGCCAGTTCTATCGTAGAATTACATAGCACCGTCGTTATGTCGGTTACCTCTGGTCTGCTTACAATCTGCGACGATCATTAAATCTGGTATCTCGGGCTTCCAAATCAGTTCTTCTGGCTCTAGATAGTCCTGTATAATAAATCGTGGTCGAGTTGGTTCACAGTGATCTTTCTAATACCAAATGACAAAGGTTCGTAGGCAGGAGTAATCAGCGCACAACCAAGCCTACCCATTCACCCAAATGGCAGTCATCTATAGGAGCGGACATGTCTCGAATTAAACGGGTGGTGTTGTTTCAACCAGCATCAGCCGGCGGTAACTTTGAATACGTAGCTATACCCAGGCAAGGGATGTTATTCCTCTCAGGCGCTCTTGCTCAATGGGAAGGCCCATATATATACGAACGCGAAATCTGGTTCGAAGACCGCTCCGGCCTTATGGATCCAGACAAAGACTTGGAAGGCGTCGATATCCTAATGGTTACGGCTCTAATCAACGAGGCGCCTCGTGGATATCAGATAGCTAAGTTAGCCAAACAATTCCATCCTAATATAATCACCATCGGCGGCGGCCCGCAGATGAGCCCTCTTGCCGAAGAGGCGTTTAACTACGGGGATTTCGACGTGATCGTTAATCGGGAGGGCGAGGATATCATTGGTCAATTGTCGGACGTTCTCCTAGAGTACCGCGGCAGAGATCGTGAACAATACTTATCCAAGGTCCCAGGCATCACTTATCGGAAAGACGGCGGCATTGTCCAAACACAGCGTACCGGATTGGTCGCCCCTGACTTCGTTGAACTGCCAGATTTCAGGTCTATCAAAGACCTTAACTCATCTAACCCCATGGTCGGGGCAGTGATTGAGACCATCCGCGGTTGCACTGAGAACTGCACCTACTGCCAGGTGATCCAGCAGTTCTTGGGCTACAGAATGATCTCCCGAGAAAACGAATTTAAGCGCTTAGCCCAATTAAATGAACTCGCTTCGGACGGATTGATACATACGGCCAAAAACGGCACGTTTCAAGTATTTATCTCCGATGATCTCCACACGCCCCCCAAACGTGCAGTGAAGTTTCGCGATGAGCGATTCGCCAGACTTCAAGGCTGGAAAGACCACACCGAAGGCATGAATATGATCTGCCAAGTTCGCGCCGAAGTGGGTCAGGATCCTGAATTGATATCGGCTATGCAAGACGCCAACATCAAAATGGTCTACGTCGGCGTAGAATCGGACAACGCCGAAAACCTGCTGGCAGTTAACAAACGGCAAGAACCAGGCCAAATGCACAATGATCTCTGCTATCTCAACGATGCTGGACTAACCGTCGTTGCAATGACAATCATTGGTTTGCCCTTTGACACCGAAAAGAGCATCATGGACTTAGCGGATTGGGTAACCACAGTCAGCAAATACCAAACTGTCAATTTCCTGACTCCTCTACCAGCTACCTCAAATTGGGATTCTTTGGTTCCACTAGACGAGAATGGCGATTTGCTACCAGAAGGAGCGATGCGACCATACCATCTCTATACTGGCCGTCAATTCGTCCACAAAGATAAACGCTGGTCTATGCAAGAAAGCCGCGATCTGTTTGACCGTTATTCGGCCAAACTCAATCCAGTGGACGATGTCTACCGACGGATATTTAGGATTTTGCGCACTTACAAGCTCCGGTTGGCAACCACTAGCAGAGATTTGAGCGATACTCTGGCATCTCGGTTAAGCGAAGCTACTGAAGCCTTAAAAAATTGGTCAGACAGCGCATCGTTGACCGGGCTAGAATTTGGCGAAAACATCACCGAACGAGTGAACGAACTTGCTGAACAGATTCGCTCTGTATCACAGCCATTAGCGAACACTCGAAAAGAGGCTGCGGATGCCATCGGGAGCAAAGTCAACGAGTTGTCCGACTCGCTAAGTCAGTTGACTGGGCCATCCAGCAACCGCGAATTAGCGATGAACATATCAGGACGCATCACTGAACTCACCGATTTAATCGATGAGACTGTTACTGTCTCTTCTCGTGGCGGCGCAAAAAAATAGCCTTCCCTTTTTGACTAGATATTCCATGATTATATACAGATCCTTGAATGGTTTCATGGGTCCGACTATGATTCTTAGAGTTCAGTGAATGAAACATAGCGTGAGAGTGGACGTGCTGGGGAAAAAATGAGTGGAAATCGCCGGGTATTAATTACGGGAATGGGGGTCATAAGCCCACTTGGCCTAGATGTAGCCACAACGTGGGATGGTATCGTCAACGGACGCTCCG
>CAZUXZ010000132.1:0-44232 GCA_964624055.1 uncultured Rhizobiaceae bacterium
GGTGGATTTGGACCCGGTGGATTTGGACCCGGTGGATTTGAAACAGGTGGATTTGGACCCGGTGGATTTGGACCCGGTGAGTTTGGGCCTGGTGAGTTTGGGCCTGGAGAGTATGGGCCTGGTGAGTTTGGGCCAAATCAAAGAGGGAACCAAGAAGACAACGAACAATTCTTTTTTCAACAACAACAGCAACAGCAGAATTCCTCTTTTGTCCTTACAACATTAAAAAATGATTTAGGTGGTTCAGCTGGTTTTGGAGAGGAGAGTTTAACGCTTGGCGACGACATCTCTAAGGAAGTTACCATATCAAGTATATTTACCTCTGGCCTTAATTTTGGCTCCTTAACAGGACAGAATTCGGTATTTATTAACAATAACGGAAATTTAACTTTTTCTGCTGCACAAGCAACTTCGACGCCCTCTGACATTGCTAACAATAGTCTCCCAATCATCGCGCCTTTTTTTGCAGATGTAGACACCGCATCAGGACGAGTGTCACCTACAGCGAACGGCACCTCAACGGGTTCCAATCAGGTCCACTTTGATTTGGACACGGTCAACAAAATCTTCACCGTGACTTGGGACGATGTAGGATTTTTTGACGGAAATACTAGCCTACTCAATGCATTTCAGGTCAGCTTAATAGACCAAGGCAGTGGTAATTTTGATATCGAATTTCGGTACGAAGACATAAGATGGACGACAGGCGATAACAGTACCGGCACGAATGGCTTAGGTGGAACCGTCGCACGGGCAGGAATCTCCTCAAGTAGTTCCAATTTTGTCGAACTCGGTCAATCCGGCATTGAAGCCGGGATGCTCAACCTAGAAATTTCTCCAGGTGCTAATTCGCAAAACAATTTGGGCACTTGGCTCTTTGAGGTTCGGAATGGCAGCATTGAAGGTTTTTCTCTTGATGGAAGTAATCTTGCTGACCAACTGAATGGTGGCAGCGGCGGAGATACAATTAACGGTGGCGATGGTGATGACATCCTACTTGGTCTAGCGGGCGACGACACACTAGCGGGAAATTTTGGCCAAGATAGCGTCAACGGTGGCGCTGGGAATGACTTCATTGACGGGGGAGACGACGGCCAAACGGACAGTTTGGACGGCGGTGCTGGGACAGACACAATTTCGTATAGAACCGCGTTTGGCGGCGTTGAAATCTCACTTTCTAGTCAAACAGTTTCTGTCGGTGGTGGCACTGACATCATTCAGAATTTTGAGAACGTTATAGGTTCTTCATTTAATGACTTAATTACAGGAGATAGCACCGGAAATACTATCTCTGGCGGTGGCGGTGCAGATTCAATCAATGGCGGCGGCGGGAATGATGTTTTGATTGGTGGGAGGCGGGGTGATGTTCTAACTGGAGGTGCAGGCGCAGACACATTTCAATTTGAGGACCCACTCGACGGAGTTCGTTTTAACTCAAATACTGCACTGCCAACGCTTACTAGTCAGTTAGTAAGCACATTTGGGTTAAATAGTATATCTGACTTTTCCTCTTCTACTGATTCAGATAAAATAAAGTTTGACGATAGCCAATCACTATTCAACTTACCGAGCTCTTTTACTAATAATAGCAACTTCTTTTCGCTCAACACATCATTCACTGGTACGAACACAAACGCTTCCGCATCCACGCCTTATGTTGTAGTTGACTCACAAAATGTCGTTTATTTTGATGAAGACAGCAGCACAGCAGGTTACACAGTTGTGGCCGTAACAACTGGCGACACTCCTGTATTTGGAGATTTTCAAATCGGCTAGGGGTGCAGTGCTCGACTTTTGGGCACTCTTCGCATGGTAAAGCACAGGATTTTTGCTAAACTACGCGTGTAACAGTCTAAAAAGTCTCTCAATAGTATTATGCCGGTGTCTAAACCGTACTTGCTCGACGAGGACAAGCCAGCTACCCGCAAGTGGCTGAAAGCGGTAATGAAGCCGGCACGTTCCGGCTTGCGCGAAGCAATCCTAGTTTCTCTCTTTATTAACCTATTGGCGCTCGCAGTACCCATCTTTGTGCTACAGGTCTATACCCGTGTTGTCTTCAGCCATGGAGTTAGCACCCTTTATGCGCTCTTAATTGGCGTTTTGGCCGCATTAGTGTTTGATTTTGTTATACGTCAGGCACGGAGCCGCATGCTGCAGCGGGTAGCGCTCAGGATTGATGTCACGCTCGGGCGCGCGCTCTATGACAAAATTGCCGCCCTACCACTCCGAACCTTGGAAGGCCGCCCCTCCGGATTCTGGCAGACCCTGTTTCGCGACTCTGAAGTGATACGCAATACTTTCTCCGGGTCGACCGCTGTGCTGCTAACCGACCTTCCCTTCGCAATTCTCTTTGTGGGCGTCATCTATATCATCGCCCCACCTGTTGTATGGGGCCTGCTTATTGCTCTACCGGCGTTTATATTCATCTCGATCATCTCTGGGCGTATGATGCAAAGCGCAACCAAAAACGAGCGCCAAGCCAGCGTCGGTCGAGACGCGTTCATCACAGAAATGCTTCAAGGTCGAGCAACTATAAAGGCGCTTGCGCTTGAAAGAGCTATAAAACCCAACTGGGAAGAAAAGCACGCCGACAGCATTGAGTTTGCCCTAACCCGGGGCGGTCGAACCGACACCTTCAGCAATCTCGGCATGATGATGACAATGCTGACAACCGTTGCCTTGGTCACCGTAGGCGCGCTGGCAATCATTGACCTGCGCCTCACAATCGGTGCGCTGATCGCCGCCACCATGCTTGGAAACCGGGTCATCGGACCGTTCAACCAGCTTGTCGGCAACTGGCGCAACTACGCCAATTGTCGCCAGGCGCTCAAACGCCTAGACCAGGTATTCGCCCTTCAAGAGGACCGTACTGAGCGGAGCATTCATCTTGACCGCCCGGAAGGCCGCCTGACTCTTGAGGGTGTCAGCTTCGAATACGAGCCAAACCTCTCACCGGTTATCGACAATCTATCCATGGAGGTCAAACCACCCGGTATGCTCGGCGTGGTCGGGCGCAACGGCTGCGGCAAGACGACCCTTCTCAAGATGATGCAGGGCCTTTACGCGCCAACCAGCGGACGGGTGCTGCTCGATGGCGGCGACACGGCACAGTTTTCGCGCCGCGACCTCGCCTCCTGGATTGGTTATGTGCCGCAGGAATGTTTCCTTTTCGCCGGCACAATCCGCGAAAACATTGCCATCACCAATCCGGACGCTGATGACAACGATATAGTCAAAGCGGCAAAGCTCGCCGGCGTGCACGACTATGTCATCGATCTGCCCGACGGTTATGCCACCGAGATCGGCGAGGCCGGCTCGCGCCTCTCCGGCGGCCAGCGCCAGCGCATCGCCATCGCCCGGGCGCTGCTGCCGGATCCGCCGATCCTGCTGCTTGACGAAGTATCGAGCAATCTCGACATGCAGGCAGAAATTTCTCTGCGGGATACGCTGAGCCGTCTAGCGCGCGACCATACTATCGTCGTCGTCACCCACACGCCAGATCTCTTGCGCGCCTGCAATAACATCATGGCACTTGACAAAGGTAGGATTACCATGGGCGGGCCGACCCAGGAAATCCTGCCGCGCCTCTTTGGCGGAGCGCCTCGCGCGGCGGAGACATCAGAAGGGACGGCGCAAAAAAACATGCCTCTTGTCGCCACGGCAGACAAATTGCCATGAGGAACGCGCTTTGAGCCGGCTGGATCAGCTTGAAGGCCACGCACGCGCGCGGGGCTGGCGACGGAGCGCGCTTCTGATTGCACTGACAATCGCCGTACTAGTAGCATGGTCTAACTATGCCGAACTGGAGGAAGTTGCCGTCGCCACCGGCGAGGTCGTGCCGCAAGGTCAGGTCAAGGTGATTCAGCATCTCGAAGGTGGCATCATCAGCCATATCTTCGTTACCGAGGGCGATTCGGTTAGCGCAGGTGATCTGCTATTACAACTTGACCGCGGCATCTCCGGTTCCAACCGCGACGAAGTTCAAATTGAGTTGGACGGCTTGATCCTCGCGCGCTCCCGTTTGATCGCCGAATCCCAGGGCACGATACTTGGCTTTCCCGATGAGCAAGCCACACGCCGCCCGGAATTGGTACAGGCCGAGGGACATACTTATGAAGGTCACAAGCTTGAGCTTGAGAGCAAGATCGCCGTATTGCAGGAACAGAAACGCCAGCGTGAACTTGATGTGCAGCAAATTCGCGCTCAGCTCAATTCGACCAAGAATAATCTCGCCCTCACTCTCGAGCGTTTTGTCATGTCGGAGGAACTTCTCTCCGAGGGCCTTACGCCAAAGATCGCCCATGTGCAAATCAAGCAGGAAGTCGAGAAACTTCAAGGTGAAATGGAAGAGCTCAAATCCGCCGTCCCGCGCGCACAGGCAAGCATCTCAGAAGCCGCAGAGCGGATAAAAGAGGAGCAACTGACCTTTACCCGGATCGCCCTCGAGAATCTGAGCGATGTAGAGCGTCGTATCGCAGCGGCTCGGGAAAAATTGAGCCGCGCTACGGACCAAGTCGTCCGGACGGAAATTTCCAGTCCGATTGACGGCGTGGTGCAAAGCATGCGGCATCATACCATCGGCGGTGTCGCCCGACCTGGCGAATCCTTAATGGAAATCGTACCCACGCAAGAGCGCTTGGTGGTCGAAGCGAAACTCAGCCCGCTCGATATCGGTTACGTTCGAGTCGGCCAAAATTCCATGGTAAAGGTTACGACCTATGATTTTTCCCGCTATGGGGGCTTGGACGGACGTGTGGTGTCGATCTCGCCGGACTCGCATGTCGACCATACGACCGGCGAAAGCTATTTCCGTGTCATCGCCGAGACCGACAAGAATTATCTAGGCGAAGGCCCGGGCGATCTACCGATTGCGCCCGGCATGGAGGCAACCCTCGACATCCACACCGGCTCCAAGAGCGTCATGCAATATTTGCTGAAACCGGTCATCAAGGTTAAGTCGGAAGCATTCCGCGAGCGCTGATAACACCCCACTGACCACTAATACAAAGCCATGGGACGACATAATGAACGACGAAATCCGACAAGCACGCATCGATCTGGCCGCCGCGTACCGACTCGCCTATATGCATGGCTTGAGCGAAGGCATTTGCAACCATTTGACTCTCACCGTCCCTGGGGACCCAGACAAGTTCCTGCTGGTTTCCCACGGCACCCATTGGAGCGAAGTTACGGCGAGCAATCTCCTGCTTGTTACGCTGGACGGCGAGATATTAGAAGGCGAAGGCACCGTCGAGGACACCGCCTTCTACATACACGCACCGATTCACCGCAAACGACCGGACCTACGCTGCATCATGCACACTCATCAAACTCAAACGCTCGCGCTGGCCATGGTCGAAGGCGGTGTGATCGAGCCGATAAATCAGAACGCGCTACGTTATTACGACCGGGTCGCTTATGACGAAAATTATAGCGGCCTTGCCTGTGACGCCACCGAAGGAGAGCGGCTTGCAACGGCAATTCAGGACAAATCGATTCTCATGATGGGCAATCACGGTGTCCTAGTGGGCGCGTCCTCGGTCGCCCGCGCTTATGATGAGATTTATTATTTAGAGCGTACGGCGGCGGCACAAATTCTCGCTATGAGCACCGGACAACCGCTAAAGAAAATCCCGAAAGAAGTCTGCGAATCCACAGCACGGCAAATGATGTCGGACAATATGCACCGCTTCGCCAACGATCACTTCACCGCACTAAAGCGTGTATTAGATAGGGACCAGCCGGATTATCGCGATTGATCGAGGAAAATCAAAAGAAGTCAACAGCGCAATAGAGACCGTTTAACTTAAGGCGCTCAAACAGTTCCTCCGCACCCTACCCGTTTTCCACCGGTCCAGCCTCTACGCGGCATAAAATACTCTTACCGGCGCCGAAATCTATTTCGCGGATCTCTAGTTTGAGATCACCCAGAAGCTCTGCACGCTTTTCTTGCAAGAGCTGCTTGACATGATTGGCAACCTTTTCTTTAGGCAACAACGCGATATGCATCCGAACACCAAGGCTGTTATCCAAAACCTCGCTCACTCTCATGCATCATGCTAAGACCAGATTGAAATTGTGCATCGCCACCTTTCCGCCAGATTCAGCCAGAGTTCACCTACATAGCAGTAATTGCCGTTGAGAAAGGCGCTGAGTCGGACATCAAAACTTTCCGCTCCTTAGCGAACGTGGCGAGGCCAAGATACATCGTGAACAAAATTGTAGTGAATCGATTACTGCCGCAAGTTACCCAACACATCGAATTTGTATATCATTAATGGTGTTGGGTGGCAGGCAATTCAGTTGACCCGACCGCCCTATGGCACGGGTCCGTTGACAGAAGAGGATAACACCGAATGGCCAAGAAAAACGCGACGCCTACGACGACTCCCCCCCTGCCCGTCGAGGATCTCTGCAGCTTCTGTGACCCCGCACAATTCGCCTTCGCCACCACGGCAGAGCTCGAGGATCAGGTCGAAATCGCCGGGCAGGACCGCGCGGTCAACGCCATTCAATTTGCCCTTGGCGTTAAGCAAGAGGGCTATAACGTTTTCGTTCTCGGGCCGCCCGGTACTGGAAAGCACGCCGTCGCCCGTAAATTGCTGAAGGACCAGGCCAAGCAGGAAGCAACACCGTCTGACTGGTGCTATGTCTATAATTTTGAACTGCGCCACAAACCGGTAGCGCTGCAATTGCCGGCAGGCGAAGGCGGGCGCCTGAGAGATGCTGTCGATAAACTGATCAAAGACCTGAGGATCGCGATCCCGGCGATTTTCGACAGTGACGAATACCGAAACCAGCGCAAGATTATCGACGACGACGCCAAGCAGCGTCAGGAAAGTGCCTTTGTGAATATTCAGCGTGAGGCCAACGAACTCAATATCGCCATGATGCAAACCGGGAACGGCATCGCCTTCGGGCCCATGCGCGACGGCGAGATGCTGTCGCCCGAAGAACTCGAATTGATAAGCGAAGAACAACAGGAGGAATTGCAAAAAAATATCGCCCAGCTACAGAAGCGCTTCCGCGACATAATGATGAAGGCACCAAAATGGGCACGCGAGGCGCAGGAAAAATTTCTTGCTCTTGACCAAGCGGTCACTAGCGTCGCCACAAAGGCAATGATCGAGGATACCAAGGCACAGTTTGCTGAATTGCCTCGCGTACAGGAGTACCTAGAGGCGGTGGAAAAAGATGTGATCGAAAATGTCGATATCTTCCGCGGGCCGCAGGAGGGTGTGCCCACGCCGCCAGGCACAGTGCCTGTGCAAATACCGAGGCCAATGCCAAACGGCGAACCGGCCGATGCAAATACACTGTTCCGCCGCTACCGCGTCAATCTCTTCGTCGACCGCTCCCATCTCGAAGGCAGTCCGGTGGTCTATGCCGATCACCCGACATATCAGGAACTTATCGGCAGTATAGAGCATATTGCCGAATTCGGCACCTTGACGACAGATTTTACCAGAATCAAATCTGGAGCCCTGCACCGAGCGAATGGCGGCTATCTGATTCTAGATGCGCGCAAAATATTGATGGAGCCATTCGCATGGGAAGGTCTTAAACGGGCGCTCCGTTCGCATGAAATTTGCATTGAGCATCCTACCCAGTCTGCTGGGGTAGTCAGCACTCAAACGCTGAGCCCAGAACCGGTGCCGCTCAATATTAAGATCGTGCTGATTGGTGAGCGCCAGCTTTATTATCTTCTCGATCAGCGTGATCCTGACTTCGCCGAGATCTTCAAGGTGACCAGTGATTTCCAGGACAAGATTGAACGCACCGAAGAAACTAATTTGATGTATGCCCGGCTGCTTGGCACCCTAACGCGGCGTGATGGTATGCGACCTCTGACCAATGACGCAGTGGCACGGCGCTGTGATTACAGCGCGCGCCTCGCCTCCGATGCGGAGCGGCTATCGACGCAAATGCGCCGAGTGAACGACCTTGTTCGTGAGGCAGATTACTTTTGTGGGCAGGAAGGTCGCGAAACCATCGAGGCGAAGGATGTCCAACAGGCAATCGAGGCTGCGCGCGACCGAGTCAGCCGAATTCGTGAGACTTTGCAGGAGCAAATTATCCGCGAAACCATCCTTATTGATACCGAAGGAGAACGGGTTGGTCAGATCAACGGCCTCGCTGTACTGCAAACTGGGCGATATGCCTTTGGCAAACCGTCACGCATCACCGTACGTCTGCGCATGGGGACCGGCAAGGTTATAGATATCGAGCGCGAGGTCGAATTAGGAGGACCGCTTCACAGCAAAGGCGTGCTGATCCTCAGCAGCTATTTGGCATCGCGCTATGCCACCGACAGCCCACTTTCTCTTGCCGCAAGTATAGTGTTCGAACAATCCTATGGCGGCGTCGACGGTGACAGCGCATCCTCGACAGAACTCTACGCGCTTCTCTCTGCCCTTGCAGAGGTGCCGATCAAACAATCCCTTGCAGTCACCGGGGCGGTGAATCAGCATGGCGAGATCCAGGCCATTGGTGGCGCCAATGAAAAAATCGAGGGTTTCTTCGATATATGCAAAAGCCGAGGGCTGACTGGCGAACAAGGAGCGCTCATCCCTCAATCCAATGTTCAAAACCTAATGTTACGGCATGATGTGCTGGAGGCGGTGCGCTCCGGTCTCTTTCGCGTCTATGCGATCTCGACTATCGATGAGGGCATTGAGATTTTGACCGGCATCCCGGCCGGCACGCGAGATGAATCCGGCGCTTTTTCGGCCGATTCGATCAACGGCAAAACCGAAGCCCGGCTTGCAAAACTGGCTGAACAACGCCGCGCCTTTTCCCGCAAAGATATGCCGGACGACGGCAAGAATTAGCTAGTAGGCTACCGGGGTCGGATCGAGGCTGCGCCAGAGATACCAGGTTGCCACCGAGCGCCAGGGCCGCCAACGCTCTGCGAGACGCTCGATCTCTTTCACCTCCAAAGTTTTGCCTTCGGCATAATAACGCTCGCAAGCACGAATCAGGCCGATATCACCGAGCGGCAAAATGTCCGGGCGCTGCAGATGAAAAATGAGAAACATCTCCGCGGTCCAACGGCCAATACCGCGCAACACCAACAATTCATCGATCACTACCTCATCGTCCCTGTCTTGCCACAAGGGCGGAGAAATGCTGCCATCCTGAAATGACACCGCCATATCGCGAATATAGGACGCCTTGCGCCTCGTCAGCCCAGTACCATGCAATTCCGCCTCATCGCGAGCCGTGACTTGTTTGGGGGATATGTCACCGACTGTTTCTTCCAACCGCTTCCAGATACTGTCTGCCGCGCGCACCGAGATCTGCTGCGCAACGATAGCGCGCACGAGCGTCACGAAGGGATCGCCCTGGCCGGTAAGCCCCCCCCTCCCGCAGCCTTTAATTATTCCTGCCATAACCGGGTCTGAAGCGCTCAGCTCCCTCTTCGCACGCCGCCAGTATGACGGGCAGCCGATTGGTCCACTGTTCCATTTCGGCATGAATTGAACCCATTAATGGTGCGACAGAAGGCACGAATTCTAGAGAAAATAGAGGAAACAAAAAGTTCGCTGCTCCGTTATCCGGCTCTTGCCGCCATGAACGCGTATTGGTGCCGCTCAGTGGCTTGAATTTTGGCCACCAGGGCAATGACGATACAGTTTAATTCCGCCAACCCTAACCTCAAGTGAAAATGGAGTGCGAACGTATGGTCGGCAAGACAATAAGTCGCCTTGAGATCAGCGGTCGGACAGGCGACGAAGGCACCCTGCCAGTGATAGTTCCGGCTTAACCAATTTCGACCGTCGATGACGGGGCAACTTCCAACTCTGCTAAGGCGCGCGCTTCGAACTCGCGGGCCAAGGACCTAAATTTACTCTAGTAGCCGACTTCGTCGATGCGTCGAAAATAGGGTAGAAACGCGTTCGCCTCCGGCATGCGCAGGATGGCAATTCGGATATCTTCTGACGTTTCCCGCGCCATTGTAAGCCTACCTCCTCAGAACGAGATAGTGGATTCAGCTGTTTTGGGAAACGTCCGGTTTGCGCCCTATATCTTCGTTAAACCAGCTCTTTCAACGACGGTTGCGATGGGGTGCATTGGTCCGTTTCGGACGCTTCGGCGGATTATCATGGAAGGCACTCACCTGCGCTTGGGCACCGGCGCCAATAAGCTTGGCATCGCTTGCGGCGATGACGAAATCATAGCCACGCTCATAGGTCCAATTGACGGTTTTCCCGGGGCGGATGACCGTGCCGAGCAGCTTGTCTGTCTTGCGCATTTTGCGTTCGGCACGCTCTATCATGCTGGTTACGGCGGGATGCGCAAGGTCGAGCATGTGGCCGACGCTCGCGGACACGTCGCTTGGCCCCAGGAACAGCATATCGACCCCGTCCACCGCGGCGATCTCCTCTATATTCTCTATCGCCTCCTCGGTTTCGATCTGACACATAATGAGGCACTGCTTGGGCCAAGCATCGAGATATTCCCCGAGCCGCGCACCCCACCGTGAACAACGCGCGGCATGGGGCGCGACGCCTCGATCGCCCCTAAGTGGATACCGGCATGCATCGACTGCGGCACGAGCTTCCTTAGCATTTTGCACGTAGGGCACGATGATGCCCATCACCCCAATATCGAGAGCCCGCTTGATATAGACCGCATCATTCCACGGCACACGCATCATTGGCGTCGGACCGCCCTCTCCCACCGCCTGCATAAGTGATATCGCGTTGAGAAAATCGCCGGGTCCATGTTCGTGATCGATTATCACCGCGTCATAGCCGGCATTGGCCACGATTTCCGCTGCGATTGGACTGCACATCGACAGCCAGGCACCCATCGCCGGCTCGCCCTTGAACAATTTTTTCTTGCAGGTATTGGTCATTGCCATGGAACAATTTCTCCGTATGCATGTAGGGTCATAGAGCGGCGCACAGAGTAGCACGCGCTACCTGCAGTCCAAAGCCCGGCGCCCCAAAATACCTCACATTGTCTTGCCGCCCACGCAGGGGTAGGTTTGATGGAACCGACGACTTAGTTTTATGCTGAGGCGCACATGGCTTATCAGATATCGCGCAGACATTCCTCCCCCACCGGAGGCGAACCCAGCGCCTCAGCGTTCGTCATAGAAGACAGCACATCACACCTAGTAAGCGTTGCAGCGCGGCTCTTTGCCCGCGCCCTGCAAGCCCGCTTCGCCGAGCATGGCGTGAGTGCCGGGCAATGGCCGCTGCTGCTCTATCTCTGGGAAATGGAAGGTCTCAGCCAAAAGCAACTAGCCCGCCGGGTTCAGATTGAGGAGCCAACCACTACCCGGACTCTCGACCGCATGGAGCGTGACGGACTGGTGCACCGGGTGCGCGACGAAACAGACCGCCGGCGGGTCAATGTCTACCTAACCGAGCGAGGCCATCAGTTGCGTGACGAATTGGTGCCCTACGCGCAAGAGGTTAACGCACTCGCCACCCATGGCCTATCTGGGCAGGATAAGACAAAAATCAATTCCCTGCTGCACTACATGATCGCCCGCTTAGATTAGGCCGAGAGCACCCGCAAACCTGGCATGCTTTAGTTGAGAACGGGTAATGTGAATATTTGCCCGGGGAAAATCATATTAGGATCGAGTATCTGTGCTCGATTGGCGCCATAAATCTCAGAATAATAGATCCCACCGCCATAAGCGCGCCGCGCGATGCGCCAAAGGCTGTTGCCTGGCTGCACCACTACCAGCGCATCGCCCAGTGACAACTCCTCTGGCCGCGCCCGGCTGATCGGAGTTTCGATGCGCGCTAGAACGATTCCTGAATCGTTGACTTTATCAACGCGCACGGTGTGGTGACCCGGCGAGATCTCTTGCTCAGGGCTTAGTACCCAATGGCCCTCTTCGCTTGCCATTACGCTGCCGACATATTCCTCATCAACATACACATTGACCACTGCCTCAGGCTCCGTCCGGCCGGCCAGAACCACGTTGCCCTCTTCATCGTAATCAACACTACGAATCGTCACCTCCGCCTCGTCGCCTATGCCTTCACCACCAACATCGGGGCTTTGTAGAATTTTACTCGGACCATCGCCTTCGCGCTCAACCATTACTGCGATAACGCCCTCCTCCGAATCAACTTCCGAAGAGGCGGCGATTTCCGTCTGGGTCTGCTTTTTCTGTGGTTTAGGAACGGACAGGACGACAACTTGCTTGGACACCATCTGGCTACCGTCCGGCATGTCCTGAATAAGCGACAGCTGCCGGTCGCCGGCTTCTAAGTTGCCGTGCGGAACCAGGACCCATTCGCCCCGCCGATCGGCCTCGACCGTGCCAAGCGGTTTGCCGTCCTCCAGCACGGTTACCTGCGAGCCTGGTTCAGCCCGCCCGGCGATAACCGCCCGGCCGTTCGGTGAGACTCGTACAACGTCAAAGCTGGGAGGCGTCACACGAGACGGTACCAAGGGTACCTGCTCAGCTTTTGGCTCTTCTATTGCCGCAGGGGAGCTACTCAGAACTGGTTCTTCGCTCTTGGCTTGTTGAGCAGTTGCTGTTTTCGGCGCCACCGCGTCTACCGGCGCGTCGGCATCTTCTATGCTAGTCAGCTCTTCGCTTTCAGACGTAGCGGTTGGCGTGGGGTCGCTTTCGACAGAAGCACTGCGGATCGGCACACCCTCTTCATTTTCCGAGTCCGATAGGAACACGCCGAGCAAAACTCCGACGATGACCACCACCAGAACGCTCAGCGACAAGGCTCTATAATTGCGTTTCACGGGGACTCGAGATTTGTTGCATGAAGGATCTGACTATACCATCCGGGCCAGGCGCAACAAGAAATCCTGGACAGCAACTACCATTCGTCATAGGTGGACTCCGCCGCGGTTTTCTTCACCGGACGAACGGCGTGACGAATGGCGGGCATGGATTTTAAGTAGGCTGCGATAGCGCGCATGTCGACGTCACTCAGATGACGTAATCCGCTTTCAATGACCTCGCGCATATCGCCTTGGACGTCGTCCCCGTCCGGTTTCAAGCCAGTCTTGAAAAAAAACAGTAAATCACCACTCGTCCAATCGCCTATCCCAGTTTCCCTGTCCGGCGTGATGTTTGGCACCGAATGACCGCCCGGGCCGTAGCGCGTACCGGCAAACTGTCGACCGCTTTTAAGTCCACCCACCATGTTGCGCGGCGTATGGCATTCACCGCAATGGCCAAGTACCTCTACGAGATAGCGGCCACGTGCTTCCGGGGTTTCCGGCTCCGGTACGGCATTCTCCTTTCCTGGGGAAAAGAACAGCCAGCGCCAGGGATGGATAGATAAACGCCAGGAGAAGGGGAAGCGGATATCGTGATCGCGGTTTTCCTTTCTTACTGGTAGCGTGGTGAAAAGGTATGCCTTGATGTCCAGCATGTCCTGACGCCGCATATGAGTGTAGGCAGCGTAGGGGAAGGCCGGATAATAGGTTCGTCCCTCTGGCGATTCGCCATGGCGCAAGGCGCGAACGAAATCAGCGTCACTCCAGTCGCCGATACCGGTTTCCAAATCCGGTGTAATGTTGCTGGAGTAAAAATCGCCGTATGGCGAGTGGATCGCCCGCCCGCCAGCGAGTGCCGGACCGTTGCCGTCCTTCATCGTGTGACAGGTAATGCAACCAGCGGCGCGCATGAGATATTTGCCGCGCGCCGCGTTTTCCGTTTCGGCACTAGCGTAGGCGGAAGGTGCAGCGATCACTATGGCGAACGTAAGCGCCATAAAAATAATCAATCTTATCATCACCTACATAATGCCCTAATTCGGGGGCGTCGCTCCAAGGCAATTGGAGGGTGGTGACGCGTCAATTTTTTTTGCGAAATGGCTCATGACAGCCACCGCAGGCCTTGCCCATTTCGCCAGCCAACGCGCTAACCGCCTCCATATCTCCCACATCGGCCGCCACCGCAACCTTGTCCGCCGCAGTTTTCAATGCCGCGGCCGCGGCCTCGAATTTCGCCCAATCCTGCCAGATCGATGGTAATGCGCGGGTATTCCCCTCATCACTGCCCGGCGGGAAAACATCAAGAATCATGACGGCATTGTCAGAAATTGCTCGGGCATTGGCTGCGACATGTTCATCGAAGGATGTTTTGCCCTTTAATACGCTATAAATATTGGTGATTTGAGAAGCAGTCCCTTTCATCAACGTTTTACGGTATTTGATCACGTCCTCGGGATCATCGACTGCCCATACAAACCCGGCAAACGATGAAATTCCAACAGCTGCGGCGACGAGAAGCGCCAAGGTTGGTAAAGGCAAACGGAACATGTAAGACCTCCTTAATTCCTATCAATTAACAACGCTAGCCGCGACCCAAAGCGAGGTAAAGCGGCATTATGCCATCTTGTAATCATATTTTCGTGAACGGTGGCTGGCGTCTTTCAGTGACGCGTTGTATGACCGGCGCATGAAAAAACTTGAAGCGCTCTGCGTCTATTGTGGTTCCGCCAAGGGAAAGGATCCGCGCCATGCCGCCCTCGCTCGCGCACTCGGCAACGAGATCGCTGCACGCGACATCACCCTGGTCTATGGTGGCGGAGGCATCGGCCTGATGACCGAAGTCGCCGATGCGGCACTCGCCGGCGGAGGCCATGTGGTCGGCGTCATTCCCAAACATTTGGCGCGCGCCGAAGTACAGCATGGCGGGCTCAGCGAGACGATCACCGTCGATAGCATGCATGCGCGCAAGGAACTCATGTTCCTCCGCGCCGATGCCTTCGCCGTACTGCCCGGCGGCTTCGGCACACTCGACGAGTTTTTCGAAATTCTTACCTGGGGGCAAATAGGCCTACATGACAAACCGATAGTAATCCTTGATTCAGACAACTATTGGGCACCGCTCCACGCCCTTCTCGACGGTGTGGTAGACGAAGGCTTCGCATCGCCTACGGCACATGGCCTTTACCAAGTAGCAGAAAGCATCTCCGCACTGTTCGCGCTGCTGGAGGCAGCGCCGGAGCCTTTTGTTGCGGACTTGCCTGAGCAGTTTTAAACCTCTTTCTGACGAGACCTTGACCCGACAAGCGCCGATGTTATGGTGCCGCCTCCGCACCAGGTGGGCGCTTTTTTTACATACAACCAGCCGACAATACCGGAGAGTGAATTCATGGCAAAAATCAAGGTCGCGAACCCCATTGTTGAGCTTGATGGCGACGAAATGACACGCATCATTTGGGCCTGGATTAAAGACCGACTGATACTTCCCTATCTTGATATTGAGCTAAAATATTACGACCTTGGCATGGAGTCCCGCGATGAGACGGACGATCAGATCACGATCCACGCGGCAGAAGCGATCAAGAAATTCGGCGTTGGCGTCAAATGCGCCACGATTACGCCAGACGAGGAGCGGGTCGAGGAATTTGACCTCAAAAAGATGTGGCGTTCGCCGAACGGCACAATCCGAAATATTCTCGGCGGCACCGTCTTCCGCGAGCCCATCGTTTGTAACAATATCCCGCGCCTGGTACCGGGTTGGACCAAGCCCATCGTCATCGGCCGTCATGCCTTTGGCGATCAATACCGCGCCACTGATTTTGTCGTTTCGGGCAGAGGCAAGCTGACAGTTAAATTCGAACCCGAGGGCGACGGCAAAACCATCGAACATGAGGTTTTTGACTTCCCCGGTGGCGGCGTAGCGCTGACCATGTACAACCTCGATTCGTCGATCCGCGACTTCGCGCGTTCCTGCATGAGCTTCGCGCTACAGCGCAAATGGCCACTCTACATGTCGACCAAAAACACCATTCTCAAAGCTTATGACGGGCGCTTCAAAGATCTCTTTCAAGAGGTCTTCGAAACCGAGTTCAAGGCTAACTTTGAGGCTGCCGGAATTATTTACGAGCACCGCCTGATCGACGATATGGTGGCCGCCGCTCTGAAATGGGACGGCGCCTTTGTGTGGGCGTGCAAAAATTACGATGGCGACGTGCAGTCCGATACCCTGGCGCAGGGGTTCGGCTCCCTCGGCCTGATGACCTCCGTACTGCAAACGCCGGACGGTAAGACGGTCGAAGCCGAGGCGGCGCACGGCACGGTAACGCGCCACTATCGTGCCTTTCAGCGCGGCGAGGAGACATCAACCAATCCAATCGCTTCGATCTTCGCATGGACCCGCGGGCTCACTCACCGCGCCAAGCTCGACAACAACGATGCACTGGCCAGCTTCGCGGGAACCCTCGAGAAGGTCTGCATTGCCACCGTCGAGGGCGGCGAGATGACCAAGGACCTCGCACTTCTCGTGCCGAGCAAGCCACGGCATTTGAACTCCAAAGACTTCCTGGAAGCCATCGCCCGCAATCTCGAAGCTGAGATGGAGTAAGTAGCGGCGTACTAACTCTTCGCAAGAGCCACCTCTATAGCCTCTAGCGCAGCGTCCGCCCGAAAGCCGTCTGGACCGCCGGCCTGAGCCATGTCAGGCCGCCCACCGCCGCCCTTGCCGCCAAGCGCCTGGGCACCGGCACGGACGAGATCGACGGCACTCACGCGATTAGTCAAGTCGTCTGTCACGCCAACCACAAGTGCAGCTTTGCCATCCCCCACCGTGACGATAGCGCAAACGCCCGAGCCGAGTTTGCCTTTCAGCCCGTCGACCATCGGACGCAGTTCCTTGGGTGGCGTGCCGTCTACCCGACGTGCCAAGTAGGCGATGCCGCCGATATCGCGCGTTTCACCCACTTCTCCCCCAGAGATAACGCCGCCGACGGCGATCTGCTGACGTAAGTCACGCATTTCACGCTCGAGCTGACGGCGCTCCTCCAAGAGCGTCTCGATACGCGGAGCGAGTGTCGCAGGGGTCGATTTGATCGCGTCTGCCGCAAAATTGAGAAATTTTTCCTGTCCCCGGGCATGATGGAGTGCGGCTTCGCCAGTGAGCGCCTCAATGCGGCGGACTCCAGCGGCGACCGCCCCTTCCGAGACGATGTAAAACAATCCAATATCCCCGGTCCTCATCACATGCGTACCGCCGCAAAGCTCAACCGAGTACGGCGTATCGCCATTCGTTCCCATCGAGACGACGCGCACTTCATCGCCATATTTCTCGCCGAAGAAAGCAAGTGCACCACTTTTGACCGCCTCGTTCGGCGTCATCAAGCGCGTTGTCAGATCTAAATTTTCGCGGATGCGTGCATTGACCTCGGCCTCGATGGCGTCGCGTTCAGCGTCGCTCACCCTTTTCGGATGGCTAATGTCGAAGCGCAGACGCTCGGGTGCTACAAGCGAACCTTTTTGAGTCACGTGGTCCCCAAGGTGGTGGCGGAGCGCGGCGTGCAATAGATGAGTTGCCGAATGATTAGCGCGAAGCGCATTGCGGCGCGCACCATCGACGTTCAGATTCAAGCTGTCGCCCACGCGAATGTTTCCGCTCTCGAGTTTGCCGCAGTGAACCAAGAGATCGCCGGCGCGCCTTTGCGTGTCGGTCACGACGAAACGCGTACCCTCAACGGACAGAAATTCACCGCTATCGCCCATCTGGCCACCGGATTCCCCGTAAAATGGCGTCTGGTTGACGATAAGGGATAATTCCGAACCAGCCTCAGCCGTCTCGACTTCCTCCCCCTCCTTAACAAGCGAAAGAATGACGCCCTGAGCGTTCTCCAACTCGTAACCAAGAAATTCGCTGACGCCGATGCGCTCACGGATTTCGAACCAGATGCGATCTGTCGTTGCATCCCCAGAGCCAGCCCAGGCTTTCCGCGCCTCTGCGCGCTGATGCTCCATGGCAGCTTCAAAACCGGCAATATCGACGTCGCGCCTTTCACGGCGCAGCGCGTCCTGGGTGAGATCTAGGGGGAATCCATATGTGTCATAAAGCTGAAAGGCAACGTCGCCGGGTAGGGTTTCACCATCACCGAGCTTAGCAGTTGCGTCGCCCAGGAGCTTAAGGCCGCGTGTTAGCGTTTGTTTGAATCGGGTCTCCTCAAACTTCAGGGTTTCACCAATGAGCGGCTCTGCGCGCATCAATTCCGGGAAGGCCTGGCCCATCTCTCCAACTAGGACCGGAACCAGACGATACATTAAGGGATCGTCACAGCCCATAAGATGAGCGTAGCGCATAGCGCGGCGCATAATCCGGCGCAGCACATAACCACGGCCCTCGTTGGAGGGCGTCACGCCATCAGCAATGAGAAACGCGCTCGCCCTCAAATGATCCGCCACCACACGGTGAGAGGCGAAGTACTCCCCCTCAGCAGGTTGGCCCGAAAACTCAACGCTGGCGGCAATTAGATTGCGGAACAGATCCGTTTCGTAATTATCGTGTTCGCCCTGCAGGATGGCGGCCATACGCTCCAGCCCCATGCCAGTGTCGATAGAAGGCCTGGGCAGGTTGATACGTTCGTCGGGCGTCACCTGCTCGAACTGCATGAAGACAAGATTCCATATTTCGACGAAGCGGTCGCCGTCCTCGTCCGAACTGCCGGGTGGACCGCCGGGGATCTCCGGTCCGTGATCAAAGAAAATCTCAGAACACGGGCCGCACGGACCAATATCACCCATGGCCCAGAAATTATCAGAAGTAGGGATGCGAATGATCTTCTTGTCCGGCAAGCTTGCAATCTTGCCCCAAAGATCAAAAGCCTCATCGTCTTCGGCATAGACAGTAACCAATAGATCCTTGGCATCCAGGCCGAACTCCTTGGTCACCAGGTTCCATGCGAGTTCGATGGCGCGCTCTTTGAAATAGTCACCAAAAGAGAAATTACCAAGCATTTCAAAAAAGGTGTGATGGCGCGCGGTATAGCCGACATTATCAAGATCGTTGTGCTTGCCACCAGCGCGCACGCATTTTTGCGAGGTGACAGCGCGTTGATAAGGTCGGGTTTCAGCCCCAGTAAATAAATTTTTAAACTGCACCATGCCTGCATTAGTGAACATTAGCGTCGGATCGTTATGCGGCACGAGTGGACCGGAAGCGACTACTTCATGTTGGTTGCGGTAGAAATAGTCGATAAAATGGTTGCGAATTTCGTTGACGCTGTGCATGGCGAATCCGATCGTATGCGGGTGCACCCGCCGCGCGGGCCCTGCTATTTAAAGGCCCGGGAGGAACCTGTCCAGCGCAGCGGCTAAAAACGAGGTAATTGCCGCACGGCCCAACCGTAGTGCCGGCCATCGATTCTCCCCGTACAACCCAAACCTGAGCCCCAATTTACTCGGCGATGGCTTCCGCAGTTTCGGTGTCCTCCACCACCTTGACTGGCACCGCTCCGCCAAGGCCCGCAGCCTCGCGCGCCGCCACTTCGATAGCATCAGCAATTTCCGGATTGTCGGCGAGGAACTGCTTAGCGTTCTCTCGACCCTGGCCAATGCGCTGGCTGTCATAGGAATACCAGGAACCTGATTTTTCGACCAGACCAGCCTTCAGGCCGTGATCAATCAGCTCGCCCATGCGCGAGATGCCCTGACCGTACATGATATCGAACTCGATAACCTTGAAGGGAGGCGCCATCTTGTTTTTGACCACCTTAACCCGGGTCTGGTTGCCTACCACCTCGTCGCGGTCCTTGATCGCACCGATGCGGCGAATATCAAGACGCACAGATGCGTAGAATTTTAGAGCGTTGCCGCCTGAGGTGGTCTCCGGACTGCCGAACATTACACCTATCTTCATTCGGATCTGGTTGATGAAGATGACCATACAGCGCGAGCGCGAGATTGAGGCGGTGAGCTTGCGCAGGGCTTGGCTCATGAGACGCGCCTGCAGCCCGACATGGATGTCGCCCATCTCCCCCTCGAGCTCGGCGCGTGGCACCAGGGCGGCAACGCTATCGACCACCACCACATCGATTGCCCCGGACCGCACCAGAGTATCGGCAATCTCAAGCGCCTGTTCGCCGGCATCAGGCTGGGAAATCAGCAATTCGTCAACATCGACGCCGAGCTTGGCGGCATAGGAGGGATCGAGCGCGTGCTCAGCATCAACGAAGGCGCAAACGCCTCCAAGCTTTTGTGCCGATGCCACGGCATGAAGGGCAAGAGTTGTTTTGCCGGAGCTCTCTGGGCCATAGACTTCGATGATGCGTCCACGCGGCAGACCACCAATGCCAAGCGCAATATCGAGGCCAAGCGAACCGGTCGGAATTGCCTCGGCCTGCACAGCGGTGTCACTTTGGCCGAGCTTCATCACCGAGCCCTTGCCGAAATTACGCTCGATCTGCGCGAGCGCGGCGTCAAGCGCCTTCTGCTTGTCCATATTGTTCCCCTCGACGAGCCGCAAAGCCGTGTCAGACATCAGAACCTCCCTTATTTCATAGCTGCAATAGCGATGCAATGGAGGTAATGTACATGTTTTGTTCTTAATTACAAGAAGGAATGAGGCTATATAATTTAAATCGCTGAACTAAAACTATTAATTAGATCTCGTTCGATTTTTGTTCTAAGAAATAACCGGGGTAAGAACAGCGTTTTTTTTGTAGGCAATTACAAGAATTCCTGGAGCTATCGCGATGGCGTAACATTAGAATAGGCGAGTCGAATCGTTTATATTTTGTTCTATAAGCAGTGCTCCGAGGATGCCTACTGCACTTGTATTGCGGAGCCTTGGCGTACTTGATTTTGCCCCAACCGAGCGCTCACCCACTGACGACGCACGAGAAACAACTGGAGGCCCAATGATCAATACCAAGCACCTCTTTACCATGCCCGTCGATGTCGAAATACCGCTGCAGATGGTCGGCGCGACGCCACTCGGCGAGCGGCGCATCGCTAAGATCACTGGCGGTACGTTCGAGGGCCACCAGCTGAAGGGCAGGATCCTGCCGGGCGGCGGCGATTGGCTACTGCTGCGCGCCGATGGTTCGCTACAGCTCGACGTGCGCGCAACGCTTGAGACCAATGACGGCGCGCTGATCTACATGACCTATCGCGGATATCGCCATGGACCAACTGAGGTAATGGAGCGGCTCAATAAGGGAAAGACGGTGGATCCCTCAGAATACTATTTCCGTATCACACCGTTTTTTGAAACCGGCGCAGAGGCATATGCGTGGCTTAACCGCATCGTCACGGTTGGCACGGGCCATCGGCTACCATCGGGTCCAGTATACGAAGTATATGAGGTCTTATAACGGCTAACGCACTGGTTTAAGGCGTTGCGTGCCCAGATCAATTGACCGAATTACCGCCCCGCGCTTTAACTTGGGCGCGCAATTCCTCAAGCAAGCCGTCCATACCCTCGCGATTAATCACCGAAGCGAATTCGACGCGGTGAGTATGCAACATGCTTATGCCCTCGACATTGATGTCAACCACTTTGTAATCACCATTGATTTTGCGCACCCGGTAATCAACACCGATCGGCGTCCCGCCGGAGGGCCGGAGAATTTGCGTGCGTACGATGGTGTCACCTTCGATTTCCGATCCCAACGCTTGGATGATTTCGAACACCTCCCCATCATAAGAATCAAAGCGGCTGGCATAGACACGAACAATAAAGTCGATAAATACATCGTTATAAGCTTCGCGTTGTTCCTGGGTGGCTTTTCCCCAATGGCGGCCCAAGACAAAGCGACTCATTGTCTTGATGTGGAACCCCTCGACCAGAATGTTTCGAAAAGCAAATTCTCGTTCGGCATATGTCGTTTTATCCTTATCGCGCAAGACATTAACGGCACGCTCACCAAGATTCTGAATAAACTTGCCCGCGCTGTCTGTGGTCTGAGCAGAACCACCGGCCACGGACATCGAGAGTAGCAAAGCTGCCGCAAGAGCGATTACACCGCGTTGGGCAATAACACCAATGCGCCGTGCTATACGGATAACAATCATTTCTCTTCCATTTTCCCTTTCGCCGAGGCCTGATCAAACTCATCCTCCGAGAATTCTTCATCTGTAAAGCTGGGAATTGGTATGAGCGACGGCAGTTCGCCGTTACGAATTTCGTTGTTGCGGTGCTGTCGGTAAAGCTCACGCATTGCAGCGTAGAAATCGACCGATGTCTCCTGGAGTGTCTCGAGATCTTTCAGGTGAGCCGAGCGCCTATCGATACCGCGTGCAATCATACGTTGGTAATTTTCGTGATCTCTGAGCGCTCGGGAAAACGGATCCAACAACCAATCCACTCCCATGCCAACCGCGTCGCGCGGATTGGACGGTCCAAAGAACGGCAGCACCAGATAAGGCCCTTCACCCACACCCCAGACACCCAAGGTCTGGCCGAAATCTTCACTTGCATAGCTCAAGCCGATACCCTCGGCGACGTCGAATAACCCGCCCAGTCCGATGGTTGAATTGAAGCCGAATCGCAACATGGAAGTGACAGCGCGCTCAATTTCCCACTGCAACAGCGCATTGGCAAAATTGACAGGTTCGCCCAAATTGTTAAGAGCATCGTTTACGCGGTTACGACCCCACTGCGGAACGATTCCGATATAAATTTCCGCCAGCGGTTTCAGTATTAAGCCATCCAAGGTTTGGTTCACAGCGAAGGTGATGCGGTTAACATCTTCGAACGGATCGTTTGCCGAATAGGTTTCGTCCTCGTGTTCCTCGGGTGATGGTGAACTCGAGCAACCAGTTACTACGCCAATTACCGCCAGAAGGGCTATCACCTGCACCCAACGCTTCATTTTTCCTGTTGCCGCCAAAAATCTCACATGCCCACCCTCGAATTCGCGCCCCCGCTCATTACCGTTACCCGACGATTCAAATCGACATGCCTTTCCGTGGCACTAACGATAATAATGTTTTTCTCAATTGATTGATTTGCACTAAGTCCGTGATTTTAGCAACGGTGGAGCGCCTTGAGTCCCGCAAAAATGCACTGCCTGGATTTCTCAATTTGCGGCCAGCAGGATATTTTTACCTATTCTCTAACCCCGTCAACTAATTAGCATATCTCGATTTAAGACACCAGCGTGACAGAGTGTAATTACCGTTAACAGCGGGCGGGTTGCACAAAGCTGTTATATATATGTAACAGGTATAATTAAAGCCGCTCCATGCCTCCCGACAAGCCGCGCTCAGCATGCAATAATTTTGCCAAAAATCTCTTAATCAATTGAAACACATAAATTAATTAACCTCTAGCGCTTGTTAAAATCGTTCGTCCGCGCGGCACCTGAAAAAGGCAATACTGCAACCGGCAGCTTAAATGCTTCGGAGGCCTCGATGTGTAAATCGTATTCGCCGAGGCTATGGCAGAGCCGAAACACCTCTCAGACCGCCGATTCGCGATCCATTTCAGCCTCCCCTTACTCGATAAAAATATTCGTCGGGGTTATCAATTCGTTCTGACAAAACATAGTTCTGTTTCCCCGTGCAGCGGTGTCACGGGCGAATTTTATCCGTTCGACAATTCCGAAATGGTGCTCGTCAGAAACGGCGGGACTGGGACAAAGTCAGAGGCAGCTGCCATTGGCTCGCCAGACCTCTTCAAAGGTTTGGTGACAACTGTCCAAGCACAGAGCGACGCACCGATCAAAAATTGGTTTAATACGGCATGAATCTGGTCAAATACCCTAAATTCTCACATCCAGATATCTGGTTCCATTACGTCAAGCTGTAATAGAACGATGCGCCGTAAGATGGACCGCCCAAAGGCGAGTTTCAGAAACTACAATAGGCTTTAGCGCGGGCTGGCTCCGAGGTGGTCATTATGTGCCGGCGTAGCAAGTTCACCGCAAACGATAACGAGTACAAACTCAGCGTGTACAATTTACTAAGTAAATTTATCTATTAATATTTCAATCCGACCATTCGATGACGAAAGTAAGCGTCAGAACGCGCCCGATCTTATTCTTCTTCACTTTGCGCCGCCGCCAAGACATCTTCTGCGAGACGGCCGGTAAGTTCCTGCAAATGATCGAACTCAAATTCAAAACTGCCAACACCGAGGCTTAAAGATCTCAGCTCAATAATGAGATCATGCATCTCGGTCTGCGGCATTTGGAACGTAGTCTCGTCCCAGCCGGACCAACCCTCCTTGCCGGCGAAACCCGATACCTGGCCACGGCGCCCTGTGATGAGCCGCTGAACATTCGGCGTAAAATCACTCGGCGCGGAAATGACTACTTCGTATATCGGTTCTAAAAGTACTGGACTACATTTTGGCATACCCTCCGACATGGCCATACGGCCCGCCGTCTTGAACGCCTGCTCAGAACTATCGACCGCATGATGCTTGCCGTCGGTCAGGGTGACGGAAACATCGACCACCGGAAAGCCGAGCGGACCTTTGGCCAAATATTCCTGCACGCCTGTTTGCACCGCAGGAATATATTGTTTGGGCACAGCGCCACCAACCACGGTGTTCTCGAACTCGAATCCGCTGCCGCGCGGCAATGGTTTGATATCAATATGCACATCGCCAAATTGGCCGTGCCCGCCCGATTGCTTCTTGAAACGAGAATGTTGCGAGATCGGTTTGCGGATCGCTTCTTTATAAGCCACTTTGGGAATCTCGGTGGCCAGCGCCACGCCATATTTGTCCTTAAGACGATCGAGCGCGACACGGAGATGCATTTCGCCCTGTCCCCAAAGGACGGAATCATTGGTGTCAGGCACGAGCTTAAACAATACCGAGGGATCTTCCTCACGTAATTTGGCAATTGCCGCAGAGAGCTTAACTTCGTCCTCACGCTTTCTGGCATGAACCGCGAAGGAATAGACTGGCGGTAATTCCGGCGCGACGGACAGCCGCTCGGATGCAGACGCGTCTTGCGGAAAAATGGTGGCACCTGTCACGATTTCGTTAAGGCGACCAAGGGCGACAATATCGCCCGGTCCCGCTTTAGAGATTTTTTTCTGCTGCTGGCCGACAAGGGAGAACATGCCGGCAATGCGGTCACCACCACCTAACACAGTGCCGTCTGAAAACTCTCCGCGCCAAACGCGGGCTAGCGAAATCTTGCCACCATGAGGCGAAATATAAGTTTTAATAATTTGCCCGAGCGGCGCCGACGAAGACCTATCGATACCTTTCAGCTGAAGCGATGATTCGTTTCCTGGCCCTATAGAGAGGATGGCTTGCAACAGCCGGCGAACACCCCAATCTTTTTCCGCCGCGCCCATGAACACGGGCACAACATTCGCCTCTGACACGGTGTCGCGAAGAAAGCTCGATACTTCTTCCTGACTGGGAATCTTGTCTTCGAGCAAATTTTCCAACAATGAATCGTCGAAATCGGCGAGGCTTTCGAGCAATTGGGTTCGCGCCTCCTCCTGACGCGAGGAAACGCTATCCGGCGCGCCATCAATCTGCTCGGAAGCATGATTGTCAGAATAGTCATATGCGTTGCCAGTAATTAGATCGACATACCCTGTCACATTTTCGCCGTCACGAATCGCCACTTGGCAAGGCACGAGCGGTGTTTCAGAGATATTTCTCAGCGCCTCGATGAGCTGCGCCACTCGAATGGAAGCCTCATCGATTTTATTGGCGAATACCGCGTGCGGGATTTTGTTCTGATCGAGAAACTTGAATAACCGACCCATTGTCCAAATGCGATCGATATCGGGCTCGCAGATGACGACGGCAAAATCTACACCCATCAACGCATTATTGGTTTCCTGAGCGAATTCCACTGAGCCGGGGCAATCCAATACGTTGATTTGCGTACCGTTATAGTCGAATGTTGCAGTATTGACTTCAACGCCGGATTGGCGCGCCCTCGCCTCCGCAGAGGCATCTCCCACGCTATTGCCATCGCGCACGCTGCCGCGCCGTCCGATCGCGCCGGAGACGAACAACATGCTTTCGAGAAGCGATGTCTTGCCGCTCGTATAGGGGCCCACAAGGGCCACGCTGCGCGGCCCGCCAGCTGGTTCACTCATGATATCTCCCTTATCAAGCGCCCATCTGATGCAGGCGCCTTATCACCTAATCTTGTATTGTTTTATCGGACGGCCACCTTCGGCGTTTCCGTCGCTCTGATGCTATTGCATCAGAGAATTCCCCTTCCTGCAATTACAGCATTGTGCCAAACCGTTATGGCTTCAACACTGGCGTGAGATGAAGACGCGGACTATCTTGCGGGGGTCTCTTAAAAAGGAGTTCCGGATGAGCATTTGGGGCAAAATTATAGGGGGTGCGGCGGGCTTTGCGCTAGGTGGCCCGATCGGCGCCGTGGTTGGCGTGGCCGCCGGTCATTTTGTCGACCGCGCGACGGCACGCGGACGCCTTCGCTCAGGTGGCACAACAGCGGCGATCGAGACCAAGCGCCAAGCCTTCGCCATCGCCCTGATCGCGCTCTGTGCCAAAATGGCCAAGGCTGACGGCAAGGTGACCCGCGATGAGATCAACGCCTTTAAACGCATATTCCATGTGCCCGAACGCGAGATGGAGCAAGTTGGTAAAATTTTCAATGAGGCACGTGCTGAAGCGACAGACTTTGAACCCTATGCGGAACAGATCATGGAGATCTTTCCGCACAATCGCCAAATGCGCGAGGAATTGCTTGCCGCGCTCTTTCATATCGCCCAGGCGGACGGCGTGATCCACGAAGCCGAAATGGCCTATCTCAAAAACGTCGCCCAGATCTTCAAGTTTGACGATCACGATTTCGCACGCATTTTCTCATCCCATCTCGGTTCGGACGACGCCGATCCTTACGAGATTCTCGGCGTCAACCGCGATGTCAGTGACGACGAGATCAAGCGCGTCTATCGCGACCTGATCCGCAAAAACCATCCGGACCGGCTGATGGCCGAGGGCCTGCCACAAGAGATGATTGATGTCGCCAATGAGAAGGTGGCGCACATCAACAATGCCTATGACCGCGTCGCTAAACTCCGCGGCATGAAATGACCCCTCTCCTGCCCAATACGCCGGGCGCAGTGCTTAGGCATCTCTCACCAGTGCATCGCACCTGAAGATACAGGCGATACACATGACGCCGTTACAAATCATTATCGCCGTGGTAATGGCGATGCTGTGGGGCTTTGGCTTCGTAACCAGTAAATATGGCGCCACCAACATGGAGCCGCTGTTTTTCCTCGCGCTCCGCTTTATCGCCGTATCTTTGATGCTAATTTGGTTCGTGCGCATACCGCGCGGCCAATGGAAGGCGATCATACTCTTTTCCATTACTATGGGTGCAGGGCATTTTGGACTGTTCTACATTGCTCTTGATATGGGGGTGGAGGCCTCGACCGCGGCGATCATTTGGCAGACCCAGGTACCGCTGACTGTGTTGCTCGCCGCCATCTGGCTGGGCGACCGACCCGGTTGGCTCGGCACGATTGGAATCTTTATCGCCTTCGGAGGCGTGCTGGTGCTGGTCGGTGAGCCGCGCCATTTAAACAATGTCCTCGCCATCGGTCTGCTGATTGGATCCTCTATCATGTGGGCGGTCGCTAATATCCAGGCCAAAAAACTTGCCAATGTGGAACCGCTCGCGCTCAACGCCTGGATGTCGGTCTTCTCAGCCATGATCTTACTAATCTGTTCGATCGCCCTCGAAAGAGGGCAAATTGAGAGCTTCTGGGTTGCCGATTGGCGTCTGCATGCCTCGCTGTTCTTTCAGGTGATGGGCTCGACCGTCTTCGCCTATTGGATCTGGTACTATCTGCTCGCCCGTCATCCAGTGTCGCGGGTTAGCGGTTTCACTCTGTTGGTGCCGTTTTTCGGCGTGCTGTTTGGTATTTTTACTCTAGGAGAACCGATGACTTGGCCAACGGCGCTGGGTGGAATCGTCACCCTTTTCGGCGTGACATTGATCGTCTTTTCCCACCGGGCCCTGGACGGCCCCGCACAAAGATCGTCCCACGCACCAGCACGAAAGCTAGAGTAGACCGCGGTTATGACTATGACCTATAAAGAGTGGCCGACACCCAATCAGGACGAACGCCCGGGTGACGCGCCGGAAATTGATATACTGGTGCTACACTATACCGGCATGGTCAGCGCCAAGGCTGCGCTTGAGCGCATGCGCGATCCGATATTTAAAGTCAGCTCCCATTGGTGCATCGACGAAGACGGCACCATCTACCGCCTAGTGCCCGAGGAGATGCGGGCTTGGCATGCGGGCATCAGCTATTGGCGCCGGCGCTATCTGGTAAACAACACCTCAGTAGGGATCGAATTGGTCAATCCAGGCCATGAGTTCGGCTATCACCCTTTTCCACCGGCACAAATGGACGCGCTGATTTCACTCGCCAGCGACATCGTCACACGCTACGGCATCCTAGCGGCCAATGTGGTCGGCCATTCGGATATCGCGCCGCTTCGTAAGCAGGATCCAGGCGAGCTGTTCGACTGGGCCCGTCTCGCGAAAAACGGTATCGGCATTTGGCCGCAGGCGGCCAGCGAACCGGAGCCCAAGCCGGAGACTCTCGACCTCGGCGCATCGGGCCGCGAAGTGCAGCAACTGCAGGAAAATTTGTTTGAATTCGGGTATGGCCTTTCGAGTGACGGCCATTATGGCAAGGAGAGCCAGGCCATCGTGCGCGCATTTCAGCGACATTTTCGTCAAGCCCGGGTTGACGGCATCGCCGATGGTTCAACACTCGCGATCCTCGACAATCTTTTGAAACAAGACAGCGGCGCAACTTGACGCCGCGCGAAACCGGGATTATTTCAAAAACGCCAGGCGGCCGGATGACCGCTACTCCAACCGCTCGCGGATGGAGTGGAGGAAAGTCCGGGCTCCACGGGAATACGGAGCCGGGTAACACCCGGCGGGGGCAACCCCAGGGAAAGTGCCACAGAAAGCAAACCGCCCGCCAATGGCTGCGCCCATGCAGCCACGGCGGGTAAGGGTGAAAGGGTGCGGTAAGAGCGCACCGCTCCGCCGGTAACGGCGGTGGCAGGGTAAACCCCTCCGGGAGCAAGACCAAATAGGGGCAGTACGCCGCGCCGTTCGCGACGCGGCAAGCGCATTCCCGCGTTACCGTCCGGGTCGGTCGCTAGAGGCGCCCGGTAACGGGCGTCCCAGAGGAATGGTCATCGCCCGCATCTGTTAATCATTTGCGGGATACAGAACCCGGCTTACAGGCCGCCTGGCACAAATTCTAAACAATATTGCGGCAATACTCTCCATTATTTCGCTGCCACAAGGGAAAGACCGCGAGTTACCACATATTGTGTACCTATAAAATAATCCACAATATGTGGTGTGCTATTGTATTCCATTCAATACTAAGTCTTTCTTTGCCATTAAGAACATTACAAGAACAGTATTCCTGCACCAATTATTTGCATTACGTTTGACGGTGGAAGTTTACAGTTCGACAGATGTATCAATTCGTTAATAACTCTTTTTCTCCGTACTTTAGTTCCTGCCACAAAGACTTGTTTTTATTTGAATTCGTTTGACGTCAACGCTTTCCCACGATATACCATGTCGTCCCAAATGCTCGATTGGGCGTCGTAGCTGCGCTGTCCGCGGGTTCCAGTCAGAAAGTATGGGACAGGTAATATTTGGGGGAGCACGGACTTGGCTTTATTTACTGGCCATACCGTCAACAAGGTGGACCGCAAGGGACGTGTTTCCGTTCCGGCGAATTTCCGTAACGAGTTAGCTAAACTGAGCTTTCCCGGCGTAGTGGTGTTCCCATCGCCGGAGAATCTGCCGGCGCTTGATGGCGCCGGCATCGATTGGCTAGAAAACCTCAGTGCGAATTTCGGCAGCGCCAACCCTTTCGCACCGAAGCTTCCCAAGTCTCGCATGGCCCTCTTCGGGCAAGTGGAACGTCTGAACTTCGATCCTGAAGGCCGCGTAATTCTCACTCGCGAATTGATGGATCACACCAATATCAGCGATGCAGCCGCCTTTATCGGCATGGGCGAGACCTTCCAGATCTGGCATCCGGAGGCCGGCGCAGCAATGCTCAATAACGCCATTGCCGGTGCCTCAGCAGAATTTGATGACACCACGCGGAACGGCGCGCCGGGGGAAAGCCGATAATGGCAAACAACGGACATACGCCGGTCATGCTAGCTGAGACCCTCGAAACCCTGTCGCCGCGTGATGGGGCAATCTATGTAGATTCCACACTTGGTGGCGGCGGTTATAGCCAGGGACTTCTTGAGGCCGCCGAATGCCGTGTCTGCGCTATCGACCGCGACCCCGGCGCAATCGAAATGGGCGCTGAACTGGCAGCGCGGTATCCCGGCCGCCTGACCCTGATTCAGGGGCGCTTTGGCGAAATGGAACGATTGCTGGCGCCCCACGGCATTCGCGAGGTAGATGGCATCGCCTTCGATCTTGGGGTCTGCTCAATGCAGCTTGACGACGCGACGCGTGGCTTTTCCTTCCGCTATGACGCCGCCCTCGACATGCGCATGGGCTCTGGCGGGCCGAGCGCGGAAGAAGTCATCAACTCGGCTTCCCAGGAAATGCTGGCCGATCTCATTTACGACTATGGCGAAGAGCGCCGGGCGCGGACCATAGCGCGGGCGATTGTCACGGCACGCAAAGAGGCATCGATCAGGCGTACCAGCCAGCTTGCCGATATCGTGCGTGGTGTAGTACGCCGTGGCGCCAAAGGCATCGACCCAGCAACACGTACTTTTCAGGCACTCCGTATCTACGTCAATGACGAGCTCGGCGAGCTCGGCCGTGGATTAGCTGCGAGTGAGCGCCTACTCAAACCTGGCGGCCGACTCTCTGTGGTCTCCTTCCATTCGCTCGAGGATCGCCAGGTAAAGACTTTCCTCAATATCCACGCCGGCGCACTACCGCGGCCGAGCCGTCATATGCCGGAGACCGACGCCACAAAATCGCCGCAACCGAGCTTTACCCTAATTGGCAGACGGGCGCGCAAGCCCGGATCGGCAGAGCAAAAGAGAAATCCGCGAGCGCGCTCGGCAAGGTTACGTGGTGCCAAACGTACCGAGGCAGCCGCGTGGCACGAGGCGGTGGCGTCATGATGATGCGTCCGGCGCTCATTCTCTGGATTGGCCTACCGGCGATCGTGACGATCGCCCTCCTGTTGGTTAGCTACCAGGTTCAAACTCTCGAAAATGAATTGGAACGTCTAGAACGCCAGGCCATCGCACAGCAAGAGGAAATACATGTGCTGAACGCAGAGTGGAGTCATCTCAACCGTCCTGACCGGCTTAGTCGTTTGGCGTCTAAGCACCTTGACCTGTTGCCGGTGGCGCCAATGCAATTGCATATCCACGCGTACGAACCCGCCTCCCTGGGATATGGGCAATGAGCGAGATCCCAGTTCGTTCCTGGCGCGACGCCGCTGATGATATGAGCCGCAAGAGCGGCGAGGAAAAACTCACCGCTCGCGATGCGCGGCGCCCACTCGAGTTGGCTCGAACTCGCCTGATCGTGGCCGGCACCATCTTCGCGCTTTGTTTTGTCGTCTTGGGCGGTCGGCTGATACAACTTTCAGTTTTTGGCGATGAACCAAACATAGTGCAAACGGCCCATGAGGAACGCACGCTCCTCACGCTCAAGCGTGCAGACATCACCGATCGCAATGGCACCCTACTCGCCACCAACCTTCCGTCACAATCTCTATATGTTGACCCTTCCCGGGTGCTAGACGCCAGGGAAGCGGCTCAAAAAATTTCGGCGGTGCTACCCGGGATAGACCGCGATGAAATTTTTCATAAATCGCGTTCCAAAGGCAAATTCCATTGGATACAACGCAATCTCACACCAGAACAATATTATGCCGTCAACCGTCTTGGACTTCCGGGCTTCGGCTTTAGGCGCGAGGAAAAGCGCGTCTATCCTCACGGCGGAATGTTCGTCCACACGCTCGGTTTCGCTGGCGTCGACAATAATGGCCTCGCCGGATTGGAGGCTGCGCGTAACGAACAACTGAGAACGCTTGCCAAGAATCGTCATGGCCCCCTGGTCACCTCGCTTGATAGCCGCGTGCAGCACATTGTCAAAGCCGAACTCTCAGCCGCGATGAAAGAGTTCGGCGCCAAGGGCGCCGCCGGTATTGTTATCAATATCCATACCAGCGAAGTGCTAGCGCTTTCTAGTTTGCCCGATTTCAATCCCCATGAATTCAAATCGAGCGCCGCCGGTGCGCGCTTCAACCGCGCCACGCTGGGCGTCTACGAGCTTGGCTCGACCTTTAAGGCCTTTACAACCGCCATGGCTTTGGAATACGGCGTGGTCGATCTCGACGACCGTTACGACGCCACAAAGCCGCTCAAAGTCGCGCGCTTTGTGATCCGCGACGATCACCCGCAAAACCGCTGGCTTGATATTCCAGAGATCTTCGTCCACTCGTCAAATATTGGCGCGGCACAGATAGCACGCGATGTCGGCGCTGACCGCCAGCGGGAATTTCTTGCGCGCCTCGGCCTGCTTGCTCCACTACCCTTTGAACTAAGCGAAAACGGCCGACCACTCACGCCTCGGCATTGGCGCGAAATCAATACCATGACCATCGGCTTCGGCCACGGCATTGCGGTTACCCCACTTCACTTGGTCACTGGCTTTGCCACCATGATCAACGGAGGCATTCACCGCCCGCCGACCCTCCTAAAGCGTACCGGTAAAGTAACGGGGACCCGGGTGATAGCGGAGGAAACCTCCCAAGCCATGCGTGTCCTGATGCGCATGGTAGTGCAAGACGGCACCGGCAAGAAGGCCGAGGCCGAGGGCTATCTCGTCGGCGGCAAGACCGGAACGGCGGAGAAGGCTATAGGTGGCGGCTACAAGGAAAATGCGTTGATCACCACCTTCGTTGGTGCCTTCCCAATGGATGCGCCACGCTACGCCGTACTCGCGATGCTCGATGAACCGCGCGGCACAAAAGCGACCCACGGTTATGCCGGTGCCGGCTGGAATGCAGCGCCAGTGGTCGGCAGAATTATCTCGAAGATTGCACCAACGCTGGGCGTTATGGCCATCTTGCCGTCGGACGAAAAAGTAGAAGAAACCGAACGCTTATTGGTGCGGGCCGATGGAAAGGGTCGCCGCTTTGCATCTTTTTGAACTCGCAGAGGATTGCCGCTCAGCGGATGAAGGGAAGGAAGTGGAAATAACGGGTTTGACTGCGGATTCACGCCAAGTCGGGCAGGGCTACTTGTTCGCAGCGCTCGACGGTAGCTGCGCGCGTGGTACCGATTTCATACCCGAGGCGCTTAAGAATGGCGCCGCCGCGATCTTGGCGCCACCGGGGACCGAAATAGGCGCGGAAACGCCATCTAATGCGATCCTAATTACAGACGAGAACCCGCGTCGCCGTTTTGCCGAAATGGCGGCGCGCTTTTTTTTCCGTCAGCCGAAAACCATCGCTGCCGTTACTGGCACCAACGGAAAAACCTCAACCGCAACCTTCCTACGCGAGCTGTGGCGCGGCAATGGGAACAAGGCAGCGAGCCTAGGCAGCCTCGGTGTGGAAGGCGATGGACCGATTTCCGCAGCTTCCCTGACGACGCCCGACCCGGTAACGCTCCACCATACCCTCATGGCGCTCGCCGAAGCCGAAGTCGAGCATTGCGTGCTCGAAGCCTCAAGCCACGGCCTCAATCAATACCGTCTTGACGGAGTACAGGTGAGCGCATCGGCGTTCCTCAACCTCACCCGCGACCATCTCGATTATCATGGCGACGACGAGTCTTATTTCGCCGCCAAAGAACGCCTGTTCACTGATGTCATGGCACCAGGCGGTGCGGCGGTACTTAACGCCGAAGCGCCACAATTTATTCGCCTGAAAAATGTTTGCCGCGCTCGTGGCCATCGCATTCTTACCTTCGCCGAGGCAGGTAGCGATATCCATCTGCATTCTCGGAAGGATGAGGAGTTCGGCCAGCGAATCGGGCTCAAACTGCTCGGCAAGAACTACGATTTATTTATCCCGCTACCTGGCGCCTTCCAGGTCGAGAATATGATGGCCGCAGCTGGCTTGGCGATCGCCACGGGCATGGCGGAAGACACGGTTGCTGACGGCCTGCCACGCCTTTCCAGCGTGCGCGGCCGACTAGAACTCGCCGCCCGTGCGCCCGGTGGCGCACCAGTCTATGTCGATTACGCCCACACACCAGATGCCCTCGCTGCCGCCCTCGCCGGGCTCCGGCCCCAAGTGGAGGAGCGGCTCATCGTATTGTTCGGCTGCGGCGGCAACCGCGATGTAGGCAAGCGGCCGCAAATGGGCGAGATCGCGGCCGAGATCGCTGATCTAGTTTTCATCACCGACGACAATCCGCGCAAAGAGGATCCAGCATCAATCCGCCGCGAAATCATGGCAGCCTGCCCGGACGCCATCGAATTAGCTGACCGCAACGAAGCCATTGTCGCGGCGATCGCAGAATTGCGTGACGGCGACGTGCTGCTAATAGCCGGTAAGGGCCATGAGCAGGGACAAATCTTCTCCGAGCACACCATTCCCTTCGATGACGGCGAAGTGGCACGCCGCGCCATCATTGCCCGCTCGCGGTGTCGACCATGAATAAGTCGGTAGCCTTATGGAGCGCTGCCCAGGCGGCACAAGCCACCGGCGGCGAAGCACGCGGCGAGTGGTGCGCAGACGGCATCTCGACCGACAGCCGCACGCTCAGTCCGGGCGATCTCTTCGTCGCCCTCAGGGGCTACAATCATGACGGCCACGACCATGTCGAGGCGGCAATCTCCGCCCAGGCCGCAGCAGCGATAGTTGAGCGCGTGCCGGACAATTTGGCCGCGCCGCTTCTCATCGTGCCAGATACTCTGGAAGGTCTGGTTGCGCTCGCCCGAGCGGCGCGAGCACGCAGCCAAGCGCGCATCGTCGCAGTTACTGGCAGCGTCGGTAAAACCGGAAGCAAGGATATGATCGCCCGGGCGCTTGCCACGGCCGGCACGGTCACCTTTAGCACAGGCAATCTTAACAATTACATCGGCGCACCGCTTAGCCTCGCACGCCTACCGCAAGACGCCGCCTACGGCGTGTTCGAGCTCGGCATGAATCACACCGGCGAAATCGCTCCCCTTTCGCGTCTGCTACGCCCACATATAACACTGGTGACCAATGTCGAGGCGGTGCACACTGAATTCTTCGCCGATATTTCTGACATCGCGGAGGCCAAGGCAGAAATCTTTAGCGGCGCCGAGCCGGGCGCCGTCGCGGTGCTCAACCGCGACAATACCCATTTTGGCCTACTTTGCGCCCGGGCGCAAAAAGCCGGCATCTCCCGCATCATCACTTTCGGCCATAGTGAGGATTGCGACGCCCGTCTCCTTACATACAGCCCCAGCAGCGAGGGCGGGGAAGTCGAAGCGAAAATCGGCGGCGTAAGTCTTTCCTATCACATCGGTCTCTACGGCGAGCATTGGGCGCTAAACAGCGTCGCTGCGCTTGCTGCAGCTGGAGCTGCCGGTGCGCCACTCGTCGCTGCCGCCGAGGCGCTTGCAGCGCAGGCCCCGTTACCTGGGCGCGGTGCCCGCGTCCAAATTGCCCTATCCGGTGGCAGCTATGAAGTGATCGACGAATCCTACAATGCTAGTCCGGTCGCGGTTTCCGCAGCAATCAGCAATCTGCAGAACGCTACGCCTGGCCCAGGCGGGCAGCGCATCGCGGTACTTGGCGACATGCTTGAGCTCGGCGAGAGCGGTCCGACCGCCCATGCCGCTCTGGCCAATGATTTGACCGCCGCCGGCGTCAATCTCGTATTCACCGCCGGACCTCTAATGGAGCATCTTTTTGCGGCATTGCCTGAAACCCTACGGGGTGGGCGGGCGGATAGCTCGACCGAACTGCTTCCACTAGTCATTGCCGCCGTGGCGCCGGGTGACGTGGTGCTCGTCAAGGGCTCGCTCGGCCTCAAGATGCGCCTGTTGGTGGACGGTCTAAAACGAGCCGGCGATTCCACCGGATCCAGCGGTTAGAGGACGCAGTGCTTTATAATCTTCTCTTCCCGCTATCCGATTCTATCGGCATCTTCAACATCTTCCAATATCTAACCTTCCGCGCCGGCGCCGCAGTAGTTACTGCGATCCTGGTGAGCTTCCTAGTAGGGCCAGTACTGATTCGTACCCTGCGCGCGCGCCAGGGCGCCGGTCAGCCGATCCGAGAGGACGGGCCCGAAACACATTTCAAGAAGCAGGGCACGCCCACCATGGGCGGATTCTTGATCCTACTTGGTGTGCTCTCTGGCACGTTGCTCTGGGCAGACCTCACTAACGCCTATGTCTGGATTATCCTGTTCGTCACCGTCGGCTTCGGCGCCGTGGGGTTCGTCGACGATTTCATGAAACTGCGCAGCCGCTCCAGCAAGGGTTTTCCAACCAAGATCAAATTCATCATCGAAGTGGCCCTCGCCCTCGTCGCCACATATTGGGTGACCACAGTCGCAGAAGAGCCGCTCACCAATGGCTTAGCGCTCCCCTTCGTCAAGTCTGCGTTGGTCGATCTCGGCTGGTTCTTCCTTCCCTTCGCCGCCTTTGTGCTGGTCGGCGCCTCCAACTCGGTAAATCTCACGGACGGTCTAGACGGCCTCGCCATCGTGCCGATCATGATTGCTGCGATCACTTTTGCTGTGATCTGTTATGTCGTCGGCAATACCGTCTTCACCGGCTATTTGCAGATCCATTATGTTGCCGGTGTCGGCGAGCTAGCGGTGTTTTGCGCCGCCATGGTCGGCGCCGGGCTCGGCTTTCTTTGGTTCAACGCGCCGCCAGCCATGGTCTTCATGGGTGATACCGGCTCCCTCTCCATGGGCGCCGCACTCGGCGCCGTAGCGGTAATGACCAAACATGAGCTGGTACTGGTCATCGTCGGCGGTCTGTTCGTGCTGGAGACCGTCTCAGTGATCGTTCAGGTGGCCTCTTTCAAACTTACGGGCCATCGCGTGTTTCAAATGGCGCCGCTTCATCATCATTACGAAAAGAAGGGCTACGCCGAATCCACCATCGTCATTCGCTTTTGGATCGTTGCCGTGATCCTGGCGTTGGCCGGCTTGGCTACTCTTAAACTGAGGTAACAAAATGATCGGGGGAATATCTCAATTCGACGGCAACGTCGCCATTCTAGGCCTTGCCCGTAGCGGCTTGGCGACAGCGCGCGCGCTGCTGTCCGGCGGCACCCGGGTTCTAGCCTGGGATGATTCGTCAGAGCGCCGCAAGGAAGCAGCACGCGTCGGCGTACCGATCCACCCTAACGGCAGTTTTGATTGGCACGACATAGCTTTACTAGTGCCAAGCCCGGGCATTCCTCTCGATCATCCAACCATGGTCGCGGCGCGCAATGCGCGGATCGAGATCATCGGCGATGTGGAACTGCTTTGGCGTGCTATGCAAGATCGTCAATTCGTTGGCATCACTGGCACCAACGGCAAATCAACCACCACGTCACTGATCGGCCATATCCTTAAGCAGGCCCGCCAAAACGTACAGATAGGTGGTAATCTAGGCACTCCAGCACTTAGCCTCGAAGCGCTCTTGGCCGAGGGTACCTATGCCCTAGAAATGTCCTCCTTCCAGCTCGACCTAACCAAAAACATGTCGTTCGATATCGCCGTACTACTAAATATTGCGCCAGACCATCTCGACCGCCATGGCAGCATGAACGCCTATGTAGCGGCCAAGCGAAAGATCTTCCGGTCAGGCCGACTGGAAACCACCGTGATTGGCATCGACGATCCAGATTCGCTCAATATCTATAAGGAGCTCCGTTTGCGCGATGGGATCCATGTTGTGCCAATCTCAACGGGCCGACGCCTGTTAGACGGGGTTGCTGTAAATGGCGGGCTGCTCGAGGATCATGGCCAAGCGATATGCGACTTGCAAACAGCGACAGCGCTAACTGGGCGACACAATTGGCAGAACGCCGCCGCGGCATATGCCGTGACGCAAGCGCTCGGCGTCGACAGCGAAACCATCGCCCGTGCCATTCTTAACTTTTCCGGCCTAGCACACCGCATGGAATATATCGCCTCTATAGATGGCGTGCAGTTCGTTAATGACTCAAAGGCGACCAATGACAATGCCGCGGCACGGGCGCTGGCCTGCTTCAACCCAATCTATTGGATCGCCGGTGGTCGCACTAAATCGAGTGGATTGCGCGCCGTGCAGCCATATCTGCAGCGTATTGCCCATGCCTTCCTGATCGGCGAAGCGCAGGAGAGTTTCTCAGTTGAACTGGCCGGGCGTGTCGACCATACGCTCTGCGGCACCCTCGACCAAGCACTAGCAGCGGCGGCAGCGCAGGCCCGCTTTGATGGGCGACCGGGTGCGGTGGTGTTGTTCTCCCCGGCATGCGCATCGTTCGACCAGTTTGCAGATTTCGAAGCTCGCGGCGAAGCATTCCGCGAATTCGTCTATGACTTGGAACGCCGCGAATCCGAGCAAGCCCGAAAGGTCGTTGCCTGATGACGAGCTTTTCGCGCACCGACCAGTCGATCCTGGGCCGCTGGTGGTGGACCCTGGACCGCTGGGTGTTGCTCGTACTCGTTCTGTTATTCGCCGTAGGCGCTATTCTGACCGTGGCGGCCAGCCCCGGCGCCGCTCAGCGCATTGGCCTGGAGCCGTTCTATTTTGTGCGCCATCAATTCGCTTTCATGGTCCCCGCGCTCCTGACCCTGCTAGCTGTCTCCATGCTCCCACCTCGCGGCGTGCGACGCCTGGCGGTGATAGTGTTCACTATTGGCCTCGCATTTGTCACGGCAACCCATTTCACCGGTGTCGAGGTCAATGGCGCGAACCGTTGGCTCTCTCTTGGCGGCTTCACCTTCCAACCGTCGGAGTTTGTCAAACCCTGTTTTGCCGTAGTTGCCGCCTGGATGTTCGCCGAATACCGCCAATCAGAAAATTTTCCCGGCCGATTCATTGCCAGCTCATTACTGCTGGTCGTCGTCGCGCTGTTGCTGCTGCAGCCTGATTTCGGCATGGCGGTCACCGTGACCACGGTCTGGTTTGTGCAGTTCTTCCTCGCTGGACTCTCACTCTGGTGGGTCGGCCTGGCGCTAGCGCTGGCTCTAGGACTGGTAACCGCAGCCTATAGCATCTTCCCACACGTCGCCCAGCGCATCGATCTCTTCATTGATCCAAGCTCGGGCGATTCCTACCAGGTGACGACCTCGCTCAAAGCATTCCAGCAAGGCGGGCTACTCGGCAAGGGACCAGGCGAGGGAGTCGTCAAAGGCTATCTGCCAGATTCCCATACTGATTTTATTTTTGCAGTCGCCGCCGAGGAATTCGGCATGCTCGCCTCCCTCGCTATCGTCGGCCTGTTCTCCTTCATCGTGCTGCGCGGTCTGACGCGAGTGATGCGCGAGGCGGATTTGTTTGTGCTACTCGCCGTCTCCGGTCTCCTCACCCAGTTCGGCCTACAGGCGCTAATCAATATGGGAGTTACTGTCCAATTGCTGCCCGCCAAAGGCATGACGCTTCCCTTCGTCAGCTATGGAGGCTCTTCGCTAGTCGCCAGTGCGCTAGGCATGGGTATGGTGCTCGCACTGACTCGTAGCGGCTACCGTGACGAGGTCTCGCCAACATGATTGCGCACACAACACAGGCTCCCATCGTCCTCGCCGCCGGGGGCACAGGCGGGCATGTCTTCCCGGCGCAAGCGGTGGCCGAAGAGCTACAGGCGCGCGGTCGGCGGTTAGTGCTCATTACCGACCGCCGTGGTGGCGGCTATCACGGCGCGCTCGCTGAACTCGAAAGCCATAAGATTTCCGCCGGCACGCCGCTCGCGCGCGGGCCAGTCGCGCGCGGCTTCGGCATCGCCAGGCTGCTCCTTGGTGTGCGCGAGGCGGCCCGTCTGCTACGCCGGTTGGAGCCCGCCGCCGTTATCGGCTTTGGCGGCTATCCCTCTGTACCTACCATGATTGCCGCAAGCCGCGCCCGCCTAGCTACCGCTATTCACGAACAAAACGCTATTCTCGGACGAGCTAACCGTCTGCTCGCGCCGCGCGTTGTCCGCATTGCCACATCCTTCGAGCGCACGAGTGCAGTCCGCGAGTCCGACCGCATCAAAATCGCCATCACCGGAAACCCAGTACGTCCCGCTATCGCCACCCTGGCATCAAGCGCTTACCCGGCGCCGAGCCATGACGGGCCGCTTAATCTTCTAATCATCGGTGGCAGCCAGGGCGCGCAGCTCTTCGCAGATCTCGTACCGGCAGCGATCGCTTTACTATCGCCAAAAATTCGCGTCCGCCTCGACGTCGCCCAGCACTGCCGTCCGGAAGATCTTGATCGGGTGCGCGAAAGCTACGCAGGCGACGGCATCCAGGCCACCTGCTCGACCTTCTTCGAGGATATTTCGGCACGTCTGCAAAAGGCACATCTGGTGATTTGCCGCGCCGGTGCGTCCACAGTTTCCGAGCTCGCGGCAGTAGGCCGACCCGCCATTCTCATTCCCTTCGCTCATGCTATCGACGATCACCAGACGGCCAACGCAGCGACGCTTCAGGCCTCCGGTGGCGCAATCATCCTGAGCGAATCCGAAGCCAAACCGGCGTGCCTCACTGAATGTCTGAACGGTTTTCTCGCTTCACCGAAATCGCTGACGAAGGCGGCAGCGGCGGCGCATAGCCTTGGTCGGCCCGACGCAGGTCAGGCGCTCGCCGATCTCGTAGAGGCGCTCGCGCCAGCCAATGGCGATCCGCAAGATACTCTGGGAAGGCGGGCGGCATGAAGGCGCTTCCCCTTTCCATCGGCACCATTCACTTTGTCGGCATCGGCGGCATTGGCATGAGCGGTATCGCCGAGGTGATGCACAATTTGGGCTATAGCGTACAGGGCAGCGACCTGTCCGAAAATGCTAATATCCGCCGGTTGCGTGAGCTTGGCATCAACGTGGTAATTGGTCATCAGGCGGCAGCGCTCGGCGATGCGCAAGTGGTGGTAACTTCCTCTGCTGTTAAGCAGGACAATGTCGAAGCGGTGGCGGCCCGAAAACGCTTTATTCCGATCGTCCGTCGCGCCGAAATGCTGGCCGAGCTGATGCGCCTCAAATGGTCGATCGCAGTGGCCGGCACTCATGGCAAAACGACCACCACCTCAATGATCGCAGCCATGCTTGATGCTGCCACCCTCGACCCGACAGTGATTAATGGCGGCATCATCAACGCCTATGGCACAAACGCGCGACTCGGCGCCGGCGAATGGATGGTTGTCGAGGCCGACGAGTCAGACGGCAGCTTTGTTAAACTTCCCGCGACCGTGGCCGTGGTCACCAATATCGATCCAGAGCATATGGAATTCTATGGTGATTTCAGCGCCGTGCGGGATGCTTACCGGAGTTTCCTGGACAACCTTCCTTTTTATGGTTTCGCTGCGCTCTGCCTCGACCACCCCGAAGTGCAGGCCCTGATCGGGCGCATCTCGGACAGGCGCATCGTTACCTATGGCATGAGCCCGCAGGCCGAAATCCAGGCCTTCGACCTCAGCTCCGACGCGCTCGGCTCGGAGTTCAGCGTCAAGATGGCAGACCGGCAAAGCGGCACGCGCCAACTCCTGGAAAACCTTCGTCTGCCCATGCTAGGCGCACACAATGTCCAAAACGCGCTCGCCGCTATTGCCGTGGCTCGCGAGATGAAGGTCCCAGAAGATACCATCCGCTCGGCTCTTAGTGGTTTCGAAGGGGTCAAGCGGCGCTTCACCAAGACTGGCGTGATCGACGGCATCACGGTGATAGACGATTATGGCCATCATCCGGTTGAAATCTCTGCCGTCCTCAAATCAGCGCGCGATGCCTATGACGGGCGCATCATCGCTGTGGTACAGCCGCATCGCTATACCCGCCTTAAAAACCTGTTCGTGAATTTTTGCACCTGCTTCAACGATGCGGATATAGTGGTTGTGGCGCCCGTCCATGCCGCTAGCGAAACACCAATCCAGGGCTTTGACCGGGACAGCCTGATCGAAGGTCTGCGTGCCCGCGGCCACCGCCAAGTCATAGTGCTGGATGCGCCGGACCAGCTCGCCAATATCGTCGGTCCGCTGACAGGACCGGGCGATCTAGTTGTTTTCCTCGGCGCCGGCACCGTCACCCAATGGGCGCATGCGCTACCCGACACGCTCGCCACTTGGCGACAGACCCATCTCGACCCAGCCAACGAGCACCAAGTGACAGGTGGCGAAGCGTCATGATAGCAGCGGCACGTAGCAGCCTACTCAGAAGCCTGCCCTCAGTGCGAGGCAAGATGATTGCCGATGCGCCGCTCTCACCCTATGCCTGGTTCAGGGTCGGCGGCCCGGCGGAAATTCTTTTCTACCCGGCGGACACCAACGATCTCGCCGAGTTTCTTGCCAACCGGCCCGATGACGTGCCGGTGACCCTATTCGGCTCAGGTTCCAATGTGTTGGTCCGCGACGGTGGCATTCCCGGCGTCGTCATCCGGTTGGGCAGCCCGTTCCGCCAGTGCAACATCGCCTGGAAGGGAGAGCGCGCGGAAGTGAAGGTGGGTGCGGGCGCGATTAATATCACCGTCGCCCGGACTTGCCGTAACGGCGGTGTTGCAGGTCTCGAATTTCTCTCCGGCGTGCCGGGCACCATCGGGGGCTCGATCAGGATGAATGCTGGAGCCTATGGCCGGGAAATGGCCGATGTAACAATTTCTGCCGAGGCGCTCGACGGCGCCGGTATGCGCCACCGCCTTAGCCTTGGCGATCTCGGCTTCACCTACCGCCATTCGGTCGCACCTGAAGATTATGTGTTTGTCGTCGCTACGTTGCAAGGGAAACGCGGCGAAGTACGGGACATTGCTAGGCGCATGTCTGAAATCGATGATAATCGAGAAACCAGCCAGCCACTTCGCACCCGAACAGGCGGCAGCACCTTTACCAACCCGGCCAGCGCGAAGGCCTGGAAGCTCATCGAACGCGCCGGCTGCCGCGGTCTCAGACGCGGCAACGCGATGGTCTCTGAGAAGCATTGCAATTTTTTGATCAATACTGGCGGCGCCACGGCCGCAGACCTCGAAGGGCTCGGCGAAGAAGTTCGTCGACGCGTCAAGCAAGATACAGGGATCACCCTCGAATGGGAAATCCGTCGCCTCGGCATCCAGGTCCAGGAGCTCGCCGGCAAGCCTCAGGGTGGCGTGACGTGAGTCGGCATGTCGCAGTGATCATGGGCGGACCATCGGTTGAGCGAGAGGTTTCGCTAGTATCTGGCCGCGCCGTCGAAAAGGCGCTTGCCGGCCTCGGTTACGAGGTCACTCTGATCGACGCCGACCACTCCCTACCGACGCGCATCGTCGAATGCCGACCTGATGTAGTCTTCAATGCGCTGCATGGCCGTGTTGGCGAGGATGGATGTGTCCAGGGTCTCTTTGAAGTGCTCGGCATCCCTTACACCCATTCCGGCGTGCTCGCCTCAGCATTGGCGATGAATAAGCCAGTCGCTAAACAGCTCTTCACCGATGCAGGGCTGATCTGCCCGGAAGGCCAAGTGATGAGTCTCAAAGAGGTGTTGGCCGGCGAGGGCTTCGAGCCACCCTATGTGATCAAGCCACTCAATGAGGGCTCGAGCGTTGGCGTGCATATAGTTCTCAATGGCGACAATCACCACGAGATTATTCGCGAGGACTGGGTGTTCGGCGACGAAGTGCTGGTGGAGAAATATATCCCAGGCCGCGAAATCCAGGTTGCCGTCATGGGCGACCGTGCACTTGGCGCCATCGAGATCCGCCCGCGCGGACGCTTTTACGACTATGAGACCAAGTACACCGACGGCAAAGCGGAACATTTCATGCCCGCGCCGATCCATGCCGACGCATATGCACATGCGCTCAATATTGCGCTCCGCGCACACCGGACGCTCGGCTGCCGCGGCGTCAGTCGGTCGGATCTGCGCTATGACGATTCCGCCGGTGAGCCCGGCACATTCTATCTCCTTGAAATCAATACTCAGCCGGGCATGACACCAATCTCGTTGGTGCCCGAAATCGCCGCCGATTGCGGTATGGATTTCCCCGAGCTGGTCGCCTGGATGGTGGAAAACGCAGAATGCGACAACTAAGCTTCAACGACCGTCTGGCGCCAAAGCGCAACACCACCGGTAAGCCTACCGGGTGGCATCCGCGCCTACGCACCGCCTGGCTGCGAGCCTTGCGTCGCCGGACGCGTCTGCTCGGCCGATCTGGGGCAATCGTTGTCCTCATGGTAGCGGTGAGCTGGTGGCTCCTACAGACGGGCAATGCCGAGCGATTGAGCAATAGTGCCGAGGACATCTTCCACGATTCCACAGCAGACCTCGGGCTCACGGTCGAGAATGTCTATAGCGTCGGCCACCACGAAGCTAAACCGGCGGCGATCCTCGCCGCCCTCGGCATCCAACGCGGCGATCCGATCTTGGCCTTCTCACCGAAACCGGCACGGGCCCGTATCGTCGCTCTCGACTGGGTCGAAAGCGCCACCATCGAGCGGCGCCTACCCAATACTATTCACGTGCATA